>CAZREK010000078.1:0-9365 GCA_964598965.1 uncultured Bifidobacterium sp.
ACTCCGGGTTGTCGCTGCGCCACACCGGGATCGGCGAGCCCCAGAAGCGGTTGCGGCTGATCGACCAATCGCGGGCGTTGGCCAGCCACTTGCCGAACTGGCCGTCCTTGATGTGCTCGGGCACCCAGTTGATCTGCTGGTTGAGCTCGACCATGCGGTCCTTGAACGCGGTCACCTGCACGAACCAGGAGGAGATGGCGCGGTACACCAGCGGCTCCGCGCAGCGCCAGCAGTGCGGGTAGCTGTGGTTGTAGCTGTCGTGGCGCACCACCACACCGCGGTGCTTCAGCGTCTTGATCACCTCGGGGTTGGCGTCGAAGACGTGCATGTGCGCCCAGTCGGTGATCTCGGCCGTGTAGCGGCCGTGCTCGTCCATCGGGCAGATGGTGGGGATGCCCACCGCGTTGCAGGCGTTCTGGTCGTCCTCACCGAAGCCGGGGGCCATGTGCACCACGCCGGTGCCGTCCTCGGTGCTGACGAAGTCCGCGGCCAGCACGTGGAACGCGTTCGGGGTGTCAGCGAGGTACGGGAACAGCGGCGTGTACTTGCGCCCCACCAGGTCGGCGCCGGTGAGCGTGCCGACTCGCGTGGCGTTGGCCAGTTCCTTCTCGTACGCGCCCAGGCGTGCCTCGGCGAGGATGTAGCGCGTGCCGGACTCCTCCATCACCGCGTACTCGATCTCCGGCCCGACGGCGAGCGCGAGGTTGGACGGCAGCGTCCAGGGCGTGGTGGTCCAGGCCAGGATCTGCTCGCCGCTCTCCAGGTGGAACTGCACCGTGAGCGCGGGGTCCTGTCGGTCGCGATAGACGTCGTCCATGCGCGTTTCGGTGTTGGACAGCGGGGTCTCGCAGCGCCAGCAGTAGGCCAGCACGCGGAAGCCCTCGTAGATCAGGCCCTTGTCCCACAGCGTCTTGAACGCCCACATGACGCTTTCCATGTAGGACGTGTCGAGCGTCTTGTAGTCGTTCTTGAAGTCCACCCAGCGGGCCTGGCGGGTGACGTAGCGGTGCCAGTCGTCGGTGAAGCGCAGCACGCTGGTGCGGCACGCATCGTTGAACTTGTCGATGCCGAACTTGGCGATCTCCGGGTGGCCGGAGATGCCGAGTTCCTTCTCGGCCACCACCTCTGCGGGCAGGCCGTGGCAGTCCCAGCCGAAGCGGCGGTGCACCTGCTGGCCGCGCATCGTGCGGTAGCGGGGCACGGCATCCTTGACGAAGCCGGTGAGCAGGTGGCCGTAGTGCGGCAGGCCGTTGGCGAACGGGGGCCCGTCGTAGAACACGTACTCGTCGGCGCCCTCGCGCTGGTCGATCGACGCCTGGAACGTGTTGTCACCGTCCCAGAACGCGAGGATGTCGCGCTCCACGGAGGGGAACGAAGGCTGCGGCTGAACGTTGGGGTAGGTCACGGGTTCTCCTGTGCGGCTTGCCCAGGGACGAGTCGTGCGACCCGCGGTACCACCCTGCTTGCAGAACCCCGCAGGGTCCTGCCACTCGTTTGCGCCAGCTGTGTCGGGCTGGACCCGTCCGGTTCTACTGGGGCACCCGGCGAGCCAGGTGCCTGTTCTTCCGGAGGCTCAGAGGTGATGGCCTCGTCGTCGCCGTGATGTCCGATGTTACCGGAGCTCGTCGCCACCGATGCGGAACACGTCCTGCACAGTGGTGGGCGCGTTCGACGTGATGATCGGCACCTCAGCGGTGACCGCGTCGAACACCTGCGGCACCACGGTGGTGGAGGCCGAGGCCGAATCGTCGAAGTCGTCCCAGTCGTCGTCCTCGGCGAAGTCGAACACGATGCCGCCCGAGGGTGTGCCGGAGCGGACCGGCGGAGCAGCGTCGAACAGCGACATCGGGTCGTCGTCCTCCACGTCGAGCGCGCGCACGACCAGCGGTTCGGGCTCGGCGGCGGCGATCACCGGCGTGGGTGCGGTCACCGGCGCGGCGGGCGCGACCGGGGCTGCGGGCGCAGCAGGCACCACCGGTGCGGCAGGCGCCGCGGCGACCGGAGCAGCCGGAGTGGTGGGCACCTGACGGGTCTCGTCATCGCGGCTGACCGGCTCCGCCGAAGCGGACAGGACCGGACGGCGCAGGTCGCCGAGGCCACCGGGTACGCGCTCGGCCAGATCGGTCAGCGTGGAAGCTGCGTCGCGCAGACGCTCGCGCTGAGCCTGGATGTATTGCTCGAGCTGCTCGACGTCGCCGAGCAGGAAATCGCGGCGGGCCAGGAGCGCCTGAACCTCGTTCTCCGCCCGGGCCAGTTCGTCCTCCTTGGACTTGCGAGCCTCGACCTTGGCCTCCTCCAGCAGCTTGCCGGCGGTGGTGCGCGCGTTCTCCAGCACGCTGCTGGCTTCGTCGCGCGCCGAGGAGGTGATCTGCTCGGCCTGGCTGCGGGCATCGGTCACCGTCTGGTCGGCGGTGCGCTGCGCCAACAGCAGGGTGCGGCTGATGACCTCGGCGTCGTCGGCGTTCGGGTGCACGATGCCGCCCGACGGCGTGCCGTCACGCAGCGCTGCCACCTGATTGGTGGCCTCCTGCAGACGGGCGACGGCGGCGCGGGCGCGCGACTCCATCTGCGTGGCGTGAGCCTGAGCGGACTCGACCGCCTCGGCGACGCTCTGCTTGAAGGCGTCGACCTCGTCGGGGTCGTAGCCCTTCTTGACGATCGTGAAGTCGGTGTCGCGAATCGACTGCGAACTGATGTCCATTCCGTCGATCCTACGCCC
This sequence comes from uncultured Bifidobacterium sp., assembly GCA_964598965.1. Lineage (GTDB taxonomy): Bacteria > Actinomycetota > Acidimicrobiia > Acidimicrobiales > Ilumatobacteraceae > UBA668. The sequence goes on from CAZREK010000078.1 coordinate 2,720, forward strand.
TGAGGGCCTGCTTCACTTGCGCGACCAGCGCCGGGGAAGTGCGTCAGGCCCCGTACATCTGGTCGTCGTAGCCGCTGGAACGAGGCAGCGGCTTCAACAGGTACACCCCGGTGGCGACCTTCTCCATGGTGCCGTTGAGGCCGTAGCACAGGCCGCTGGCAAAGTCGATGAGGCGGCGAGCGACGTCGCGATCGGTGGACTCGAGGTTCATGATGACGGGCAGCCCGTCCTTGAACTTGTCCGCGACTTCCTGCGCCGCGTCGAAACGCCGCGGGCGAACCGTGTACGGATCCGTGCCGGACGCCACTGGCGCCAGCCGGGTGACTGCAGGAGTCTGCGGGCGAGGGTTGATCGGCCGCGGCTGCACGGTGGATTCGTCGGTGGCGGGTGCCGGGCGACGGACGCTGACCTCCGGTGCCGCACTGGGGAACGTGGGGCGTGCGGGCATGGGGCGCGCGGGTGCGGGCTCGGGTTCGTAGTCGTGCTGCGAGTAGCCGCGCGGAGCGCGCTGCTGCGGCTGACCGCCGCCCATCCCGTACTCGTCGCGCATCGGCTGACGCTGCTGACGCATGGGACGCTCGGGTTCGGGCGCGACGTCATAGTCGTCGTAGGGATCGTCGGGCCCCAGGCCCAGATAATCCATCGCCTTCTTCCACATCGGCATTCCCTCCTGCAACGGCCCAGGCTATCGCACCGGGTTGGCGGAATGGGGGCGCTCACCGAACAGGGCGCTGCCGACGCGCACTTGCGTGGAACCCTCCTGCACGGCGACCTCCAGGTCGTCGGTCATGCCCATCGAGCACACCGTCAGCCCCAGGCGATCGACCAGTGCTCGCACCGCGCGGAAGCCCACGCGCGCAGCTTCCGGGCCGCCCTCTGTGGGGCCCACGGTCATCAGCCCGCGCACCTGCAAGCCCGCTTCGTTCGCCAGTTCCACCAGCGCGGGTGCCTCGGCCAGCGGGCAGCCACCTTTGCCCGGGTCGGCGTCGGGCGACACCTGGATGAGGACCACGGCACCGGGCGCGCGCTTGGCCAACTCGTGCACCAGCGACGGGCGGTCGACGGACTCGTAGACACTCACCAGTGGCGCGACCACGCGCACCTTGTTGGTCTGCAACTGCCCGATGAAGTGGATCCCGAACGGGGGGCGACCTTCGGCGAACTTGGATGCGACCTCTTGCGCGTAGTTCTCCCCCACTGCCGTGCAGCCCGCGTTGATCGCTGCCCAGCAGTGTTCGATGCCGAACATCTTGGTCACCGGCAACACGCTCACGTCGTGGCCGCCCGCGCGGGCGATGCGATCGCGGACGGCCGCCAACCGTTCTGCCACCGCCGCGTCGAGCGCCGTCGCCGTCATGACCGGGCCCGCTTGCACACCGTCATCACCTGGCGACCGGCCTCGCCACGACGCCGGTGCGAGAACCAGCGCTCGTCGCACCCCGTGCACCCGCCGATGTCGGTGACGGCGACACCGGCTTCGGCGAGCGAGAGCTGGACCACACGCGGCAGATCGAGCGCCGCGGTGCCCCACGTCGTGCGACCGACCACCGTCGGACCGAAGCGATCGACGAAGCGTGCGAGGTCGTCGGCCCCGAACTCGTAGCAGCAGGGGTGGATGCACGGTCCGAGGTAGGCGTGTACCGAGCTCGGGTCGCCGCCCATCGCCGCAAGAGTGGCCGGCAGCACCCCGTCGAGCGCGCCCTTCCAACCGGCGTGCGCTGCGGCGATCGTGCCGCCGTCGGAGATCAGGACCACCGGCGCGCAATCGCCCACCCAGGCGCCGAGCACGACGCCGCTGAGCCGGGTGACCAATGCATCGCCGACCGCGAAGTCGTGCTCGCCCGGCGAGGTGACCACCCGCACCTCCGTACCGTGCACCTCGTCGAGTTGGGTCCACACGCCGTCGGCGAACCGTTTCCGACAGGCGAGCAATTCCGCGCGCGGGCCATCGACGTGGAAGTCGCCGTCGGCGCGAGTGCTGCAGCGGACTTCGACCACCGACGAGCCGAGGTCGACCCGCAGGGTCACTTCAAGAACGAGGGAACGTCGAAATCGTCGTCGTCGTCGAGCGGGTCGCCACGATCGTCAGCGAAGAGATCCTTGATCGTCGAGGAACGAGGCGCCTCGGGCACGACCTTGATCGCCGGACGAGTGGTGGGCACGTTGCCGGTGTCGCGAGCCGACGGAGTGCTGGCGGCCGGCGCGGGACCGGAGCCTTCCCACCGGTCGAAGCCGGCGGCGATGACGGTGACCTTGACCTCGTCGCCCATCTCGTCGTCGATGACGGTACCGAAGATGATGTTCGCGTCCTGGTGGGCCACGCCGTGGATGATCTCCGCAGCTGCGTTCATCTCGAACAGGCCCATGCTGGACGAACCGGTGATGTTCAGCAGGATGCCGCGAGCACCGTCGATGGCGGCCTCCAGCAGCGGGCTGCTGATGGCGGCCTTGGCGGCGGTGACCGCGCGGTTGTCGCCGCTGGCCTGGCCGATACCCATGAGCGCCGACCCGGCGCTGGACAGGATCATCTTCACGTCGGCGAAGTCGGTGTTGATGAGGCCCGGCGTGGTGATCAGGTTGGTGATGCCCGACACGCCTTGCAGCAGCACCTCGTCAGCCATCTTGAACGCGTTGAGGACACTGGTCTTCTCGTTGGCGACCGTCAGCAGGCGGTCGTTGGGGATGACGATGAGAGTGTCGACCTTCTCCTTCAGGCGCTGCACGCCTGCGTCGGCCTGCACTGCGCGGCGACGACCCTCGAAGCTGAACGGCCGGGTGACCACACCGATGGTGAGCGCATTCATGCTGCGCGCGACCTCAGCGATGACCGGCGCCGCGCCGGTGCCGGTGCCGCCCCCCTCGCCGGCGGTGATGAACACCATGTCGGCGCCCTTGATCATCTCTTCGATCTCTTCGCGGTGCGCCTCGGCGGCATTGCGGCCGACATCGGGGTCGCTACCCGCGCCGAGGCCGCGGGTGAGGTCGCGGCCGATGTCGAGCTTGACGTCGGCGTCGCTCATCAAGAGTGCTTGCGCGTCGGTGTTGACCGCCACGAACTCGACGCCCTTCAAACCGGCGTCGATCATGCGGTTGACCGCGTTGACGCCACCGCCGCCGACGCCGATCACCTTGATGACGGCGAGATAGTTCTGTGGTGCGCCGGCCATCAGGGGTACCTCCGGGTGGAAAATGGGCTGATCTGCATGTTCGCGAGACCTTGACACGGAATCGTAGCGTTCGGGGGCGCTCGAAAGGTGGAGCCGCGTCGCTGCGGCTCAGGTGTTGCAGGCGACGGCCCCGACCTCGGCGGTGGCGACGTCCAGCTCGCAGATGCCTTCCAGACCCAGACGAACTCGACTGAGCAAGCGAGCGAGCTTGTTCTCGAGGTCACTGGCGTCGCCCAGGCGGACGATCACGTTGGAGTTCAAGGCGATGGTCAACGACCCCGTGGCCGGGTCCACACCGACGTACGAGGTGACCTGGCGGATCTCGTCGGGCAGCGCCATCACCAGGATCGCCGCGTCGCGGTAACTGGTGGGCGTCCAGGCACCGGGCGCGGTGTTCGGGTTGTTGCCGTTGATGAGCATCAGATCAGCTGGCTGGCCGTCGGACAGTTGCAGCACACGCCCGGTGATGTCGATGACACGGAACTTGCCGTCGCTGCTCTGGAAGGTGGCAACTGCTTCGCGCTCGCGGATGTCGACGTACAGACCATGCGGGAAGTCAGTGCTCACCACTGCACGTTCCACCCACGGCAGTGCCTCCAGCTTGCGTTCCGCGGCCTGCGTGTCCACCAACAGCACCGGCTTGCCGACCAGCTCGGACGTGATTGCTTCCACCGCTGCCGGGTCCGAGTAGACGACGCCTTGCACGTTCACGTTGCGGACGTCGAAGAGGGTGGAGGCAAACAGCGCGATCACGAGGACGATCGCGACGAAGACACCGAAGGCGATCCCGAACCACATCAGCCGCTTGCGACCCTGCTCCTTGCGCACGGCCTTGCGGCGCGCGCTCATGCGCGGATCGATGCCGGACGACACGCGAGCTTCGGAGACGTCGATGACGCGACCCTCGTCGAGGTCGTCGATGACGATCGTGGAACGCGACGAGGTGCCGGCGACCTCCTCACGACGCTCGTAGTACTCGTGTTCCTTCTGCTCGTCGAGGTACACGACGTCGGGCAGTTCGTCGCCGCCGATGACGATCGTGCGCCGCGCCTCCGGCTCGACGATCTCCACCTCAGCCGTCGGCAGTCCGTCGGTGAAGTCCGGGTCCGCGTCTGCGTCTGCGTCGGCAGTCGCCGGCAGCTCGCCCGTCACGTCCTCGTCGTCCTCGTTCGCCACCGGCGGCGGGATGATCGATCCGCCCGCAGTCTCGTCGGCGAAACGCGGCTGCAGGTCGTGGTCGATCGCGCCCTCGGTGTGATCCGGCTCCAACCCCAGCAGGCGGTCGAGTGCCGGGTCGTCGAAGTCATAGGTCGGCGTCGGGTCCGAGAACGCCCCGTGCAGCTCCTGCAGGACGTTGTCCGGCACGTGCTCGGGTCCGGGGAGATTGCGGTCGCTCATACCAGCACCCCCACCCCAGCGTCGTCGGCGACCTCCGCGAAACCGATCAGGCGAATCTCGCTGCGCATCACGATGCCGGTGTGCTCGGCCACCTCGGCGCGGACGATCTCCATCAGCTCGCGCACGTCGGCCGCTGTGGCGTCGGGCCCGGCCTGGATGAAGTTGGCGTGCTTCTCGCTGACCCACGCGCCGCCGACGCGGCGACCCTTCAGACCGAGTCGATCGATGAGCGCTGCGGCAGGAACTTCACCGGGAACAGGATTGACGAACCCCGATCCTGCATTCTGCCCGCCCGGCTGGTGTTCGCGGCGCCACCTCACGATCTCCGCCAGCTGCGCCTCGGATTCGGCGGGATCACCGTGTTCCAGCTGCAACCGTGCCGTGGTGACCACCTGATGGTCGGCGAGCCCAGAACCGCGGAAGCGAAGACCGAGCTCGTCCGGCGTCAGCCAGCGCGAGCGAGCGCTGCGCAAGTCCACGACTCGGGCGACCAGCAGGCAGTTGGCCATGTCCGAGCCGTGGCCGCCGGCGTTCATGCGCACTGCCCCACCGATCGAGCCCGGAACACCGACGGCCCACTCGAAGCCGACCAGCCCGGCCGCCGAACAGCGCCGCGACAGCACAGGCAGCGCCACCGCGGCACCGGCCTCCACCACCGCGTCATCAAACGCGACGTCATCGGCCATCGCCGACAGCGAGACCGCGATGCCGTCGAAGCCACCGTCCGCCACCAGCAGGTTGGAGCCTCGTCCGACAATCAGCAAGGGCAGCGAGTGCACTCGTGCCAACTCGCCCACCAGCAACAGCTCTGCTTCGCCGCGGGGCGTCGCCATGATTGCTGCTGGCCCACCCAGCTTGTACGTGGTGAAGGGCGCCAGCGGTTCATCGAGAGTGGCGAATTCGCGCAGCGGTTCGAAGGCCGCCGCAATTGCCGCAGCAGTACTCACTCGGCGTCCAGCCTTCCGAGCGACCGCAGTTCGGCACGGCGCGACATGACCTCGTCCGGCAAGGCGGCGATGTCGCCGCAGCCCATCGAGATGCAGACGTCGCCCTCGCGCACTTCCGTCGCCAGGAACTCGACCAGCTCCGTACGACGCGGCATCCAGACCACGCGTGCGCGTGGGTGACTGTCGAGCACCGCGTTGACCAGCAGCTTGCCCGTGACTCCAGGGATGGGCGTCGTGCCGGAGGCATACACCTCCGTCAGCACCACGACGTCGGCATCGACGAAGGCTGAGTGGTAGTCCGGCCACATCGTGACGATGCGATTGAAACGGTTCGGCTGGAACACGGCCACCACCCGCTTCCACCCATCGCCGGAGCCGCGTGCTGCAGCGAGGACTGCGGCGATCTCCGACGGAAGGTGGCCGTAGTCGTCGACGAACGTCGCCCCGCCGTCCACACCGCGGACGTCGAAGCGCCGAGCGACACCACCGAACTTGGCGAGCGCTGCCGCCGCCACGTCGAACGGCACCCCGATGGTGACCGCCATCGCCAGCGCACCGGTGGCGTTGCGGACGTTGTGCAGGCCGCGCAACGGCAGCATGACCGTACCCAGGCGGCTACCGCGGTGCTCCACCTCGAAGGTGAAGAATCCCTGCTCGGCGTGAACGTCGACCGCGCGGAAGTCGGCGCCCTCGCCCGTGCCATAGGTGATTGCCCCGTGCCGGATCGCAAGATCGGCGGCGACCGGGTCGTCGAGACACAGCACCTTCGGGCCGTCGATCTGCCCGAGGTAGGTGTCGAACCCCTCCACGATCGCGTCGAACGTGCCGTAGTGATCGAGGTGATCGACCTCCACGTTGGTGAGGATTGTGCCGAACAACGGCAGGTGCAAGTGCGTGCCGTCGCTCTCGTCGGCCTCCACCACCAGCCACTCGCCGGCCGTCCACTGTGCACCGGTGCCCATGTCGGTCACGTCGCCGCCGATCACGAAGCTGGGCCGCAGCTTCGCCTCGGCCAGCATCAGCATCAGCATCGAGGTGGTGGAGGTCTTGCCGTGGGTTCCGGCTACGGCGAGCGACTTCGCACGCGCGCAGATGGCGGCGAGCATGCCCGAGCGGTGCATCGACTGCACGCCC
>CAZREK010000079.1:0-9353 GCA_964598965.1 uncultured Bifidobacterium sp.
GTCGTTGGCTGCGCGAGGTCAGAGCTTGGGAAGCGCAGTGAACGCGATCGCCGCCAGGTGCAGCCCGGCCCCGATGACGGTGAAGAGGTGGAACACCTCATGGAAGCCAAACGTGCGCGGCCATGGGTTGGGGCGCTTGGCCGCGTACACCACGGCGCCGAACGTGTAGGCCAGGCCACCCGCGAGGACGAGGGAGAAACCGAGCGGGCCGAGCCCCTGGTACAGCTGCACGATCGATGGCAACAGCGACCAGCCGACGATCACATAGATGATGCTGAAGATCGCCCGCGGGAGGTGCAGTGGGCCGAGTTCCAGCGCGACGCCGATCACGGCGCCGATCCAGACCGTCAGCAGCGTGGCGCTGAGGTGCCAGCCGTGCAGAGCCGCGACGGAGATGGGCGTGTACGCACCGGCGATGGCGAGGAAGATCATCGAGTGGTCGAGGCGTCGCCACCATGCAAGCTCACGGTCGGTCCACCGGCCTCGGTGATAGAGGGCTGACACACCGAACATCGCCAGCGTTCCGAAGAGGTAGACCACCACCAACAGACGGTGCCGCGGCGGTGCCTCGGTGAGGGCGAGCATGAACATGCCGATGATGCCGACGGTGGCAAAGGCAACGACGTGCAACCAACCGCGCAGCGTGGGCCGCAACAGCACCGCCATGGCGATACGCGGCTGGTCGGGGGAGGGGTGTTCGTCCAGCAAGGTCACGTCGCCAACTGTACGGGCGCAGGCTCGGTGCTGTCAGGCGCGGTGGGCGTTGTCCGCGATCGCGTCGACGATCTCCTGCCGGCGGGGTGCGGGCAGATCGTGGCCCATGTCGTCGAACATCAGCAGCCGCGACCCATGGATCGCCGCGGCGGTGGCGACCCCACCGGAGGGCTGGATGAGCGGGTCGACCATGCCGTGGATCACCAGGGTCGGGACGTTCACTCGGCCGAGAGCCTGGGTCCGGTCCGGGGCGGCCATGATCGCCGCGGTCTGGCGCAGCGAACCCTGCGGGCGCACGCTGCGGCCGACAGCGTTGGCGATGGAGCGCTGCACCTCCTGTTCGTCGAAGTGCGGGCCGGAGATCAGGCGCCAGATCTGCATGCCCACTTCCGCCGCGTTCTCCTTCGTACGCACTGGTAGCCGTGCGGCTTTCACCATCAGCGACGCCTTCGGGCGGCCCTTGCGGCGATTGCCGGTGGTCGACATGATCGAGGCCAAGCTGAGCACGCGTTGCGGATGGTGGATCGCGATGGTCTGGGCGATCATCCCGCCCATCGACACACCCACCACGTGAGCGCGCTCGATGCCGAGGACATCGAGCAACCCGATGGCATCGTCGGCCATGTCGGTGAGCTGGTAGGGCGCGTTCGGCCGACGCCCGACGAGTGAACCCAGCGACATCGCTCGCATCGACGGCGGTGTGTCGGGGAACTCGGTGGAGAGGCCGGCGTCGCGGTTGTCGAAACGGATGACGCGAAAGCCTTTGGCGACGAGCATGTCGACGAAGTCGCGCGGCCAGTCGACAAGTTGACCGCTGAGGCCCATCACCAGCAGCAGCGGCTCGCCGGTGCCTTCGTCCTCGTACTCGATCGTGATCCCGTTGGCCGTCACCGACGCCATCGCGCACCTCCTGAGGCGCACACGCTAGAGGGTCAGTGCGTGCGCAGAGCTGCTGGTCGTCGGTGGGAGGGCACGAGGTATGTGGCCAGTGTGATGGCTCCGGCAACCAGCACGAGCACCGGACCGGGAGGAACGTCGAGCTGCAACGCAAGGATGAAGCCGATCGTGTTGCCGACCAACCCGAGCCCGACGGCCCACGCGGCCATCGAGCGCAGCGATGCTCCAAGATTCCGTGCGCTCAGCGCCGGCAGCAGTGTGATCGAGTCCACCAAGAGCGCGCCGGTGACGCGGATGGACGAGCCGATCGCCAGCGCGATCAGCACCAGCAGACCGAGGGTCAACGTGCCGACGGGAACGCGGGAACACTTGGCGATCTCGCGGTCGAACAAGAGCAGCGCCACTTTGCGGTGCGCGAAAGTGGCGAATGCCACGACACACACCGCGGCGACGATGATCAGCACGAGGCCTTGCTGGCGGATGGCGAGAATGGATCCCCACAGGATCTCGAACGCGCCGTTGGCGTTGACCCCGGAGATCGACAGCACCAGTAGCGCACCGGCGGCCGAGACCGTCATCAGGAAGCTCATCGGCCCCGCCAGGCCGCCAGGCCGTTCGGCCGCTGGTGCCAGCGATGCGCCGGTGAGAATGCAGCAGCCCAGCGCCATCAGCGTGGGGTCGACCCCGATCCAAAGACCCAACGCAGTGCCGAACAGCGCCATGTGCATCACGGCAAATCGCACGGTGATGACGTCGAGGCCGATGATGAACACGCCGACGATCGGCATGGACACGCCGGCGATGAGCAGCGCGATCGCAGACCGCCGCACAGAAGGGAGTGCCATCAGATCAAGGAACTGGAACGCGACGGACCCCATCAGTGAGCCCCTTCTCTCAACCGTCCACTCGCCATTGCGATCACGCGCTGGCAACGATCGACCACCGACTGCTCGTGAGTGACCACCAGCACCGTTGCCGGGACCTCACCGAGGAGAGCCGCCACCTCGTCCTGGCCGTCGAAGTCGAGTGCGCTCGTCGGTTCATCGGCGACGATCGCCGCCGCGCCGTCGTGCACGGCGCCGAACGCGCGGGCGATGAAGCAGCGCTGCAGTTGGCCACCTGACAGCGTCCCGACGGTGCGTGGCAGGAGATGCTCGATCCGCAGTTGCGCGGCCGCCGGCATCGCCGCATCCAGCGATCCGCAGGAAGCGAGCAGTTCGCGGACGGTCAGTGGGAAGCGACCGTGCGCCGGGCGCTGGGGGATGTAGGCCACCTGCGCTCGGCGCTCGATCCACTCGCGCCGCGTTCGGGCCACGCGCCCGTCGACGGCGGTCGAGCCTGCATCTGCGCGCTGCAGCCCGAGCAGCACGCGGAGCAGGCTCGACTTGCCGGCACCATTTGCTCCGGTGATCGCCACCTTCTCGCCCGCACCTACTTGCAGGCTGAGGTCATCGACCGCCACGGTGCATCCGTACGCGACGGACACCCCGGAGAAAGTGAGCGAAGCACCGGGTGACGTCATCCGATGCCGTCAATGAGGATGTCGGCGTTGACCGTCACGACCAGCTTCAGGTCGAAGTCATCGCCAGGGAAGTTGACCATCTGCAGCATGACGGCGTCGGTGGCCTCCATCAGGTCGGCACCGGCGGGCATGTGCGAGTTCTCCAGGATCACCGTCGGGTTCAGCGCCACCAGCTCGGCCACCTTGGTGGGCGTCAGCGGCTCGGGGCCGAACGTGCCCACCGGCTCGAGGCCGGCGAGGGCGGCCCACACGCCGGTGAAGGCGTGGCTGACGACCACGGGGGTCTTGCCGGCAATGGCATCCTGCACACGCTGAGACTCCATGTCCCAGTGCTCCTTGTAGTGCTCGATGTTGTGCATCGCGGTGTGTTCGTCGAGACCCATGAGCGCTGCCAGGCGCAGCACTTCCGCTTCGAGCGCTGCGGGGAAGTATTCGGTGGCGACGACTTCGACCACTGCGTCCGAGCCGGCGGCTTCCCGCAGGCGGTCGGCAAAGCCTTCGTACCCGGCGAGCAGGATGAAGTCCGCGTCGGCCACTGCGGCGAGGTCCGAGGCCTTGGGGTCGTAGTCCGGCGGGTGCTGCAGGTTGCTGGGGGCGATCACCGTGATGTCGGTGGCGCCGGCCATGGCCGCGAACGCGGCGACCCAAGTGGTCGATGCGACGACCTTGGGGGACTCCGCCGGCACGGTCGTGTCGTGGTCGTGCTCGGTGGTGGCGGGTGCAGTCGTGGCTGCATCGGTGCCGGGCGCGGCCGTGCTGTCCGACGACTTGTCGTCGCTGCAGGCCGCAGTCAATCCGGCCAGCGCAACTACGGCCATGGCGGTACGGAACTTCTTCATCTGTCTCCTCCCGGGCCGTCATCGGCCCACGGGTGAGCAGGTCGCTCGTGAAGCCCGTTCGGTTCCCGACGAACTAGGCAGATTGCAGCATGTGTTGCATCAGCAGCTCGAAGTACGGGGTGAGCGCCAAGCCGTAGGTGTTGTTGATGTGGTGTGGGTCGAGGTACACCGCCAGGTTCCCGATCACGACCGGGCAGATCTCGTTGGCGCAGAACCAGGGCGCGGTGTCGTAGAACTCTGCGCCGGTCGCTGCCGCGACCTCCTGCTCCAGCAGCAATTCGTCGGCGACCACGTGCGAGGCGCGATCGAAGTGGCAGCGGGACAAGGTGGTGGGGTGGTCCGACATGCACTCGTCCATCGACTGATGAGCGAACGGTGAGTCGGCCAGCAGCAGTACCTGTTTACCTGCCTGTTCCAGCGTGGTGACGACCTCCGTCAACCCGGCTCGCCACTCGGAGTCGCGCACCACGCGGGCGTTGCCGCCGTCGAGCACGCGGTAGTGCTGGCGCCACTGGGTGATCACCACCACCTTCACGTCGGGGGCCATCACACGCTCGAGTGCCGTCGGTTGCCACCGCTTGCACGTGGGGTAGGTGCGAGTGCCGTCGTACAGCACCGGAATGTCGAGAATCGTGCACTTGCTCTTCGAGATGACGAGCAGCTTCCAGTGGTTTGCCTTCGCCGCAGCCTCCGCAGCAGGGAACCACTGGTCCACGTGGCTGTCGCCGTACAGCGCGATCGTCGTGTCCGAGGTCAGGTCGCCGTACTCGCACGTCGGGCTGGTGTCGTCGAAGAAGCCCACCAGGCAACCGTCCGCCCAGGGCAACGGACGGTCTTCGTGCTGGTCGCTGATTGCCGGGTCGATGTTCTCCGGCAGCAACTCGTTGGCGGCGGAAGCGGCGATCAACGGCTGCAGCTCGCTCGCGACCTTCTGTTGCAGCAACTCCAGTGGGTCGGGCGGCGTGGTGGTGGTCGTGGTGGCTTCCGCCAGCGTGGTGGCCGGTGCGTCGATGGAGGTGGCGGGCGCCGTGGTCGGCGCGACAGTCGGCGCGACGTAGCCGGTGGCAATGCGCACATCGCTGGTGTCCGTCGCCGACCACCAGGTGGCGGCCAACACCACACCCACCATCGCCAAGCCGGCGAGCAGCGAACGCGGAGCCGAGCGGGTGAGGGCCGGCAGGTGGCGAATCGGATTCTCCAGCACCACATAGGTGACGGCTGCCAGCCCGACCGCGGCCAGGAGTGCGCCGACGCGCCAGGCGATGGCAGTCTGCTCGTAGTGCACCTCCAGCACGATCAGCAGCGGCCAGTGCCACAGGTAGATGCCGTACGAGCGGCCGCCGATCCACTGCAACGGGCCCCACCACAGCAGGTCGCCGGGCGCGTGGCGAGCACCGATCGACAGGATCACGGCGCAGGTTCCCAGCACCGGTGCCAAGGTGGACACGCCCGGAAAGGTCGTCGACGAGTCGTACACCAGGGCGCTGGCGAGCACGGCAGCCATTCCGCACCAGCCCAGCCACGCGCGGCCGGGCAGCTTGGCCCGATAGCGGAACACGAAGGCGCACATGCCGCCGAGCGCCAGTTCCCAAGCTCGCGACCATGGTGCGAAGTAGGCCCACGACGTGTTGGTGCCGGAGAGGTACCAACACGCGCCGAACGACGAGACGGCCACGACGGTGCACACCATGAGCGCGCTGTTCGCGACGCGGCGATGCAACGCCCAGGCCCCGGCGAGCAGGCCGGGCCACACGAGGTAGAACTGCTCCTCGATCGCCAGGCTCCACCAGTGCTGCAACAACGACGGGTCGTTGGACGATGCCAGGTAGTCCGTGCCCAACTGTCCGAAGCGGAAGTTGGCCAGGAAACCGGCCGCCCAGGCAGCATCGACGGCCGTGTCGTGTGCCCGCAGCGGGTTGTAGAGCACGTACGAGCCGACCACGATCGCCAGCAGCACGAGGGTCGCAGCCGGCAGCAGGCGGCGCATGCGGCGCGCGTAGAAGGCGGCCAGCGAGATGCGTCCGGTGGTCTCGCGCTCGCGCACGAGCAAACGGGTGATGAGGAAACCGGAGAGGACGAAGAACACGTCGACACCGACGAACCCGCCGCTGAAGCCGAAATGCGCGTGAAACAGCAACACGCTGATCACGGCCACCGCGCGCAGGCCCTCGATCTCGGCCAACAGTCCGCGCCCGGTGGGGGCACGGAACGCGGGCGAACTCATCGCCTGCCAGGCTAATGGCGAGCGGCGCGGCGGGCCGTGTGTGCGCTCGCTGCGCGCACCGCGAGGAACTGCAATACCCCTAGGGGCATACTGCTCTCGGAGGTGTCGCCGTGACCAACTCGTCCGCCGCCACGGTGCTGGTCGTCGACGACGAACCTGCGATCCGCGACATCGTGCGCCGCTATCTGGAGGCGGAAGGTCTGCGCGTGGTCGAGGCGGCGGACGGTGAAGTCGCGCTGAAGCTGTTTGCCGAAGAGCGTCCGAGTTTGGTCGTACTGGATGTCGGCCTGCCGATCATCGACGGTGTGGAGGTGCTCCGCCAGGTGCGGACGCTCTCCATGACACCGGTACTGATGTTGTCCGCACGGGTGGAGGAGGCGGACCGCGTGATCGGTCTCAGCGTCGGGGCTGACGACTACGTCACCAAACCCTTCAGCGCCCGTGAGCTGACCCTACGTGTCAAGAACCTGTTGCGCCGCAGTGCCGTACAGGAAGCGGCCCCCGCTGTTGAGCTTGCCGACCTCACGATCGACACGACGACGCGGGACGTGAAAGTTCGCGGTCGCACGGTGGAACTGAGCGCGCTCGAGTTCTCGCTGTTACAGGCATTGGCCAGTGCGCCGCGCCGGGTGTTCACCCGCCGACAGTTACTGGAGCGAGTGTGGGGCGACGACTACTACGGCGACGAACGTGTCGTCGACGTCCACATCCGCAACCTGCGCAAGGCACTGGGCGACGATGCGGAGAACCCGCGCTGGATCGGCACCGTGCGCGGCGTGGGCTACCGATTCGAGGCGACGTCGTGAGAGCTCCCAGCTTGCGCGTTCGGCTGTTCGGCGCTTTCGCCGCGGTGGCATTGATCGGAGGCGTCGTGTTCGCCGTGCTCGTCCGGCTGCTGGTGCCTCCTCTCTTCGACGGCACGATGGGCCGCGGTCGCGGTATGCAGGGTTCGGGCGCCGGCTCTGGGTCGGGGGCAATGGCGGGTGAAGTGGCGGCGCAGGACACTCACGACGCCGTCGTCGACTCGGTCAACACTGCGATGATCGTCGCGCTCGCGACCAGCTTGCTGGTGGCGACGCTGCTGGCTTGGTGGCTCAGCCGCCGCAGCCTGCGCCACCTCGACCGAGTGCGTGCGGGCACCCGCGCTCTGCGGTCCGGGGACTATGCCACTCGCATCCCGCAACCTCCCGAACCCGAACTGGGTGCGTTGGCCGACGACATCAACGAACTCGCCGGCACCTTGGCCGCGACGGAGCAGCGCCGCGCCGCCTTGATCGGTGACGTGGCCCATGAGATGCGGACGCCCTTGGCGTCGATCGCCGGCCACATGGAGGGCTTCACCGATGGCCTGTACTCGGCCGAGGAGGTGGCGGGGGCGATCGAAGCAGAGGTGACGAGGTTGCGTCGCCTCGCCGAAGACCTGGCTGCCGTTTCACGCGCCGAAGAGGGTGCGCTCACTCTGGATCGTCACGAGTGCGACCTCGGCGAAGTGGTCGACGCAGTGGCCAGCCGGATGCGGGCGGCCTTCGACGCCAAGAGTGTGGCGCTGCAGGTCTCGACGGCGGCCGCGCCATGCAGCGCCGATCGCATCCGCCTCGAACAGGTGGTCAGCAACCTGCTGGCAAATGCGCTGGCCTACACGCCATCCGCTGGTTCGGTCGTGGTGAACGTCAGCTCCGACGCCGCACGCCACATGGTGCAGGTCAGTGACACGGGTCGTGGGATGGCCGCGCACGAACTGGCGCACGTCTTCGACCGCTTCTACCGAGCCGAGCCGAGCGACCGCACTGGCGGTACCGGCGTGGGCCTCACCATCGCCCGCGCGCTCGCACGTGCCCACGGCGGCGACCTCGTCGCGGACTCCGATGGTCTCGGCCGAGGCGCCACCTTCGTGCTGTCCGTACCCCGCTGACCGCTTCACAGAAGCTTCACACGGGCACTCCTCGACGCTTCATGCGGCGGGAGCACCATCAGGTTGCAGATCGAGAGATCCCGAACCCACGAGGTGCGTCATGAAGAACACAACGAAGACCTTCGCCATCGTCGGCACTGCGGCCGCCGTTCTCGGAGCTGGCGCGATCACTTTCGCCGCCGTCACGAACGACGGCCCCGGCCTGTTCGGCAACGGTGGTGGGCACGGTGATCGCCAGGGCCAGCACAGCCAGCAGCAGATGATGAACAACGGTGCGGGCCAGCACTCCATGCAGAACGGGAACGGTATGCAGAACGGCAACGGCATGCAGAACGGCAACGGCATGCACAACGGGAACGGGATGCAGAACGGCAACGGGATGTACACCGGCGACGTGCAGACGACTCTCGGGGCACTTGACGCCACCGAAGAGGCCTCCCTGATCTACATGGTGCAGGAGGAGAAGCTGGCACACGACGTGTACGTCGCCCTCGGCGACAAGTGGGACGTGGCGATCTTCGACCGCATCGCCGCCTCGGAGGCGCAGCATGTCAGCGCGATCCAGACCTTGCTCAGCCGCTACGGCGTCAGCGATCCCACCAGTGGTCTGGCCGTCGGTGAGTTCGCCGACCCCGAGTTCGAGCAGCTCTACCAGGATCTCGTGGCTCGCGGCCAGGTGTCGGAGGCGGCGGCCATGCAGGTGGGCGTCGACATCGAGCAGCTGGACATCGCGGACCTCGACGATCGTCTGGCGACGACCGATCAGGCCGACGTGATCAGGGTGTTCGCACACCTCACCACCGCCTCGAACCACCACCTGGCGGCCTTCCAGGCCGCGCTCTGAGACCTACCGAGAGCGAACCCGTCGGGTGACCGGCGGGTTCGTTCGCGTCGGCGCCGCCTTCAGGTGGTCAGGGTGTTCGCCGCGCCGACAACGTGCGCGCGGTGTCGCGGAACGAGTCGAGCAGGTGGGCAAGGACCGGAGAGGTGTCGTCGGTGCGGTAGATGCAGCACAGTTCGATGTGACTGACCGACGACTCGGTGAGCGGCCGGTTGATCATTCCCGGCACGCGCAGGTTGCGGCCGGACTCGGGGATCAACGCCAGTGCACCGCCGGAGGCGACCAGCGCGATGCCGTGCACCACGTCATCCACCTCGGCGACAACGTTCGGTTCGAACCCCGCGTCGCGGCACATGCGCAGCACGACATCGATGAAGCTCGGCCGAGTGACCGCGGGGAACATC
>CAZREK010000080.1:0-9297 GCA_964598965.1 uncultured Bifidobacterium sp.
CGGTCCCCGTGAGGCGCACAGCAACTGAGCGCGGGCGAAGCCCGCTCTAAAGACTTCCGAGGAACGGAGCGAGCGCAGCGAGCGAGAGACGAGGACGAGCGAGCGTTAGCGAGCGACAGTCGGGAACGCCACGAACCTGGTCTCGGTGAAGAACTCGCGGCTGTACTGGCCGCCTTCGCGGCCGAGGCCGCTCTGCTTCACGCCGCCGAAGGGCTGGCGCAGGTCGCGCTCGAAGAAGCAGTTGACCCAGATCATGCCCGTGTGCAGGCGGGCAGCGACGTGGTGCGCTGTGGTCTGGCTCTCGGTCCAGATGTACCCGGCGAGGCCGTAGTCACTGTCGTTGGCGATCGCCAAGCCTTCTTCGATGGTGTCGAAGGGGACGACGACGGCCACCGGGCCGAAGATCTCCTCCTGGCAGACACGGGCGCTGGGCGGGGCGTCGACGATGATCGTCGGCTCCACGTAGTAGCCGGTGTCCATTCCGTCCGGCCGCTTGCCGCCGGCGACCACACGGCCTTCCTGCCGGGCGATCTCGATGTAGCCCATCACCTTGTCGTATTGCGCCTTGTTGACGATCGGGCCGATCTTCGTGGCGTTGTCCAGCGGGTCGCCGGGTACCCACTTCTTCGACTCGGTGACGAAGGCTTCGATGAACTGGTCGTAGACGGCGCGCTGCACGAGGATCCGCGATCCGGCGATGCACAGCTGGCCAGAGTTCTGGAAGATGCCTTGCGCGACGGTGGCGACGCACTTGGGCATGTTCGCGTCGGCGAACACGAACACAGCCGACTTGCCGCCCAGCTCGAACGAGGTGCGCTTGAGCTGCGGGGCGACCCGGGCGGCGATGTCGCGTGCCGTGCCCGGCGAGCCGGTGAAGCTGACGCCGACGACGTCGGGGTGCTCCACCAGCGGCGAGCCGGCTTCCTTGCCGTAACCGAGCACGGTGTTGTACACGCCGGCGGGCATGCCGGCTTCTTGGAAGATCTCGCCCAACACTCCGATGGACAACGGCGACAGCTCACTGGGCTTGTGCACCACGGAGTTGCCGTAGGCGAGCGCGGGCGACATCTTCCACGTGCTGAGCATGAACGGCGCGTTCCATGGGCTGATGATCGAGAACACGCCGACGGGGTCGGACATCGTGTAGGTCAGCAGGTTGTCGTCGCGGTTGAACGAGTGGTTGCCGGCGAGTTCTTGCTCCATGGCGAAGAAGCGCAGGTTCCAGGCCGAGCGGCTGGGCCCCTGCACGGGCGCGCCGATGGGGTGGCCCATCTCCAGCGCCTCGAGCCGGTTGATCTCCGGGTAGCGCTTGTCGATGAGGTCGGCGGCCTTCATCATCACCTGCCGGCGGAACGACGGCTTGGCGCGCGACCAGTCTCCCGCGTCGAACACCTGCTTCGCCGCGGCAACGGCCGCAGCCACGTCGGCGGCATCGCCGCGCGCAGCGGTGGTGATCGGCTGTTCGGTGACCGGGCTGATCACGTCGAAGGTGGCGCCGGACACGGAGTCGCGGAACTCTCCACCGATGAAGTGCCTGCCCTTGCGCACGCTCTCGCTCATGTCATCCTCCTTGTTGCCGCGCACGGCGGTCGGCCAGCAGTTCGCCTGCGGCCATGAATTCGGTGGGCTCGAACTCGGTGATCCACACACGAATCGATTCCGCCGGTGCACCGATGGTGTCCATCACTGCTTGATGGATCGCGGTCAGCAGCGCCTTCTTCTGCGCGTCGGTGCGACCACTTGCCATGTTGACGTTCACCAGGGGCATGTCAGATTCCTCTCACACTCACGGAGCCAAGGCGACCGAAGGTAGCGGTCACGCACGACCCAGGAGTGAGCGGAACGGCAGCGGTGAGACCTCCGCTGTAGATGGTCCAGCCGGCCTCGATGGCCTCGCCGCGGCTGCCGAGGAAGTTGGCCAGCATTGCCACCGCTTCGGCCGGATGACCCATCGTGGCCGCTCCGGAGGCGGTTGCCACCTGGTCGCCGTCGACGTCGAGCAACAGGCCGACCAGCGCAAGGTCGATGCCATGCGGCGACACGGTGGTGGGGCCGAGCACGATCTTGGCTTCGGAGGTGTTGTCGGCCACGACGTCGGCGGCGGTGAAGGAGAAGTCCGCGTAGCGCGAGTCGATGATCTCCAGTCCGCAGGTCACGTACTCCGTCGCGGCCAGCACGTCGGCCGGGGTGACGCCCGGACCGGCCAGGCGACGGTTCATGACGAAGACGATCTCGGGCTCGACGCGCGGGTGGATCAGCGAGTCGACCCGGAACGGCTCGTTGGCCGGGTGCACGCCGGTGGAGAACAGCCGCCCGTACATCGGCTCGGCAACGTTCATCTGCACCTGCTTGGCCCGGGAGGTGAGGCCAAGCTTGGCGCCGATGAGGTGTTCGCCGCGGGCGAGGCGGCGGCGAGTGATCTCGTCCTGGACGGCATAGCCGTCGGCCAGCGTCAGCTCGGGGTGATCCGCGGTGAGGCGGCCGATCGCGGTGCGCTCGTTGACCGCACGCTCGATGGTGTCCGCGCAGACCTCGATCAGCGACGCACTCATGCCGCGGCCGACTTCTTGGCCAGCGTCGCGGCGATCTGGATCATCTGATCTTCTTGGCCGCCGACCAGGCCCTGGCGACCGCACTCCAGCAGGATCTCCGCGCCCGAGACGCCGTAGCGCTCGGCCGCCCGGTAGGCGTGCTTGAGGTAGCTGGAGTACACACCGGCGTACCCCATGATGATCGCCAAGCGATCCTTCACGCACTCGCCGTCCATCACCGGACGCACGACGTCTTCGGCGACGTCGATCATCTGCAGCACGTCGAGACCGGTGCGGATGCCCTGCCGCTCGGCAACAGCGGCGAAAACCTCCAGCGGCGTGTTGCCCGCGCCGGCGCCGAAGGCGCGAGTGGAACCGTCGATCTGCACAGCCCCTGCCCGGACGGCCATCAGGCTGTTGGCCACGGACATGCCGATGTTCTCGTGGCCGTGGAAACCCACCGTGGCGTCGTTGCCTAGCTCGGCGATGACGGCCTGCACGCGAACGGTGACATCCTCGAGGATCATCGCCCCGGCGGAGTCCACCACGTACACGCACTGGCAGCCGGCGTCGGCCATGATGCGCGCCTGCTTGGCCAGCAGCTCGGGCGGCTGCGAATGGGCCATCATCAAGAAGCCAACGGTCTCCATGCCGATCTCGCGAGCCATGCCGAAGTGCTGAATGCTGATGTCCGCCTCGGTGCAGTGGGTGGCGATGCGCATGATGCTGACACCGATGTCGGCTGCAGCCTTGATGTCGTCCTTCGTTCCCAGGCCCGGCAACATCAGCGCGGCGATCTTGGCGTTCGTCGCCGCATCGACAGCGGCCTTCATCAGAATTCGCTCGTCGACCTTGGAGAAGCCGTAGTTGAACGACGAGCCACCCAAACCGTCGCCGTGCGTGACCTCGATGACGGGCATGCCGGCGGCGTCGAGGCTGGACACCATCTTGGTGACGTCCTCCACCGTGAACTGGTGCCGCTTGGCGTGCGAGCCGTCGCGCAGGCAGGTGTCGGTGATGCGGATGTCGAGTTGATCGGAGTACGGCATGGCTCAGTTCCCCTGGGAAGCGGACAGCAGGTGCCGGGCGATCTCGTCGCCGACCTTCGCCGCCGCGGCGGTCATGATGTCGAGGTTGCCCGCGTAGTCGGGCAGGAAGTCGCCGGCGCCACGCACTTCCACGAACGTGGCGACTCGTCCGGTGCCGTCGGGCATCGTGTCGAACTGCGGCTCGCCACGCAGGTGGTACCCGGGCACGTAGGTCTGCACCTCGGCCACCATGTCGTGGATGCTCTGCGCGATCTTGTCGTGGTCCGCGTCGGCGGGCAGCGAGCAGAAGATGGTGTCGCGCATCATCAGCGGCGGCTCGGCCGGGTTGAGGATGATGATCGCCTTGCCACGGGTGGCGCCACCCAGCACCTCCACCGCCTTGGCGGTCGTGCGGGTGAACTCGTCGATGTTGGCGCGGGTGCCAGGGCCAGCAGAAGCCGACGACACCGTGGCCACGATCTCCGCGTACTCCACCGGCACGATGCGGCTGACCGCGTAGACCATCGGGATGGTCGCCTGGCCGCCACAGGTCACCATGTTGACGTTCATCTCGTTGATGTGCTCGGTCTGGTTCACCGGCGGCACCACGTACGGCCCAC
This sequence comes from uncultured Bifidobacterium sp., assembly GCA_964598965.1. Classification (GTDB taxonomy): domain Bacteria; phylum Actinomycetota; class Acidimicrobiia; order Acidimicrobiales; family Ilumatobacteraceae; genus UBA668. Next base: position 4,180 of record CAZREK010000080.1, read on the forward strand.
GCGCCGCTGGCGTGAGGTCGACCGCGCGAATGCCCAGCTTCTTGTAGCGCGGGGCGTTGCGCACGTGCACGTAGGCGCTGGTGGCCTCGAACACGATGCCCGGCAGCTCTGGCCGGTCGAGCAACCAGTCCACGCCCTCGTGGCTGGTCTCCAGGCCCGCCTCACGAGCGAGGCGCAAGCCCTCCGACGTGGGCTCCACGCCGATCATGTAGCGCGGCTCGATGAACTGCGAGCGGAGCAGCTTGTACATCAGGTCGGTTCCGATGTTGCCGGGACCGACGATGGCGGCGGTGATCTTCTGCATTGGTGTCACCCCATCACGGGAGAAGTCGAACGGGCAAGGATGTTGTTCCGCCTCACGGAACGGTGGGAATCGACGGCGCTCATGTGAACTTCACCGAGACATGGCCGAGCGTGTCGAAGTCGGCGCGCACGTAATCGCCGGCGACGACCGGAATCATGCGGGTGCACGAACCGGGCATGATCACGTTGCCGGGCTCGAGCGCAACGCCGAACTGCGCCACCTTGTTGGCCAACCAGGCGACCGCGATCATCGGGTTGCCGAGCACGGCACCGGAACAACCGGTCTCCACGATCTCGCCGTTCTTGCGCAGGGTGGCACCGATGAGCGCCGGGTCGACATCGTGCAGACGGGTGGGCCGACCACCCAGGACCAGCGCCGCCGACGATGCGTTGTCGGCGATCGTGTCCTGGATCTTGATCTTCCAGTCGGCCAGGCGGCTGTCGACGATCTCGATCGACGGCAGCACGTAGTCCGTGGCCCGAGCCACGTCTGCCACAGTGATTCCGGGGCCTTCCAGGCGGGCGCCGAGCACGAACGCGACCTCGATCTCGGCTCGCGGCTGCAAGAAGCGCGAGGCCTGGATGGCCGCCCCCTCATCGACGAACATGTCGTCGAGCAGGTGGCCGTAATCCGGCTCGTGCACGCCCAGCATGTTCTGCATCGCCTTCGCCGACAGGCCCACCTTGTGGCCACGGACCAGCGCACCGGCGTCGAGCCGGCGACGGATGTTGAGCAGTTGGATCTCGTAGGCGTCGACGACGTCGATGTCGGCATACGCGTCGGTGAGCGGGGACATGGCGACTCGCGTCTGCTCCGCGATCCGCAGTGCCTCGGCCGCTGCCGCGCGTTGCTCGGTGTTCAGCATGCGAGCGACAGTACGAAGGTGAAGCCCCTGTGGACAAGCACACCGTTCCGCCCAGCGGAACGCGGCGCTGTTCCGGCCTGGACAACACCATTAAGGTCGTCTCATGGCCGATGCGCACCCCCGCGCCGCCCGTGACGACGAGAGCAACCAGCGACCGTCACGGCCGGGGATCGAGGTGCTCAACCGCGCGGTCGACCTGTTGACGGCGTTCACCACCGGCCCCGGCAGTGTGCTGTCGCTGGCCGAGATCGCCCGGCGCACCGGGTTGCCGAAGCCCACGCTGCACCGCCTGCTGGCAGCCTTGGACGGCTTGGGACTGGTGGAGAAAACCGCCGCCGGCTACCAATTGGGCATCCGCCTGTTCGAGCTCGGTGAGCACGTGCCGCGCAAACACAAGCTGCGCGAGGCCGCCTTGCCGTTCATGCAGGACCTGTTCGAGGCCAGCCACGACACGGTGCACCTGGCGGTGCTGGACGGCACCGACGTCGTGTACCTCGAACGCATTCGCGGGCACCGCCCGATCAACGTCGCCTCGCGCGTCGGGGGTCGCCTGCCCGCCTATTGCACCGGCGTCGGCAAGGCGATGCTGGCCTTCGCACCCGAAGCGGCGATGAAGGTGTTGGCGATGCCGCTGGCGCAGCGCACGCCGTACACCATCACCGACCACCGCCTGTTGGCCCAGGAACTGGAGCGCATCCGCGAGACGGGCGTGTCGTACGACCGCGAGGAGAACACCATCGGCATCCTCTGCGTCGCCGCGCCGATCATGGTGGACAACAAGCCCATCGGCGCGGTGTCCGTCACGTGCTCCCCGCCGCGCCGCGACGTGGAGCGTTACATGTCGGCGGTGAAGGCCGCCGCGCTGGGCATCGCGCGCACGATCGGCCGCACACCGGGTCTGCGCCCCGATCCGGCCCGCGCCGAATCACGAGGAGGTACCCCCACATGAGCAGTCGCCCCGAAGTCGGGTCACGCGTCGACGCTGGCGGCGTCGGCACCAACTACTTGGAGGCCGGCGCAGGTTCGCCCGTCGTGCTGGTGCACGGCTCCGGGCCCGGCGTGTCCGCCTACGCGAACTGGCGGTTGACGATTCCCGACCTCGCCGCGGAGCACCGCGTGCTCGCTCCCGACATGGCGGGGTTCGGGTTCAGCGATCGACCGGGTACGTACGGCATGGACCAGTGGGTCGATCAGCTCGATGGTTTCTTCAGCGCTCTCGGTCTCGAGAAGGCGTCGCTGGTGGGCAACAGCTTCGGCGGTGGTCTCGCGCTGGCCTTCGCGGCGCGGTGGCCGGAACGCGTCGATCGCCTGGTGTTGATGGGTTCAGTTGGCGTGTCGTTCCCGATCACCTACGGGCTCGATGCCGTGTGGGGTTACGAAGCGTCGCTGGACAACATGCGCAAGATCCTCGACCTGTTCGCCTACGACCGCACGCTGGTCAACGACGAGCTGGCCCAGTTGCGCTACCGGGCAAGCATTGAGCCAGGCGTGCAGGAGGCGTTCTCGGCAATGTTCCCGGCACCGAGGCAGCAGTGGGTGGAGTCGATGACCACCCCCGAGTCCGTGATTGCCGCGCTCCCCCACGAGACGCTCATCATCCACGGGCGCGATGACAAGATCATTCCGCTGGACAACGCGTACCGGCTGCTGCAACTGATCGAGAAGTCGCAGCTGCACGTGTTCGGCCGCTGCGGCCACTGGACGCAGATCGAGCACGCGAAGGCGTTCAACGCGCTGCTCCTGAACTTCCTGCGTTAAGGGGCGGCGGCCACTGCCCGCGCCGTCCGTTCGAGGAACCCCATCCCCACGCTGATGTCCAGCGCGGTGCGGCGCACCATGCGCACCAGTCGCGGCACTTCCGCCGTCGTCACCCGCAGCATCGGCCCCGCCATCGACACCGCCGCGATGCACGAGCCGTCGTGACCGAACACAGGTGCACCGATGCTGACCACGCCGCGCTCGTTCTCTTCCACGCTGACGACGTAGCCCTCGGTACGAATCTTCACCAGCGCTTCGCGCAACCCGCGCTCGGTGGTGATGGAGCGGGGGCCGATGCGGCGCAGGCCAGCGGCGACGACCACATCGACCTGGTCGGGTGATCCAAAGGCGAGCAGACACTTGCCCGACGACGTCGTGTGCGCGGGAACGCGGCGACCGACACGGCTGAACGTGCGCAGCGTGCTCTGCGACTCGATGCGGTGGACGTACAACGCATCGGCTCCGTCCAGTACGGCGACGTGCACTGTCTCGCCACACTCGTTGCGCAGCTTCTCCAGCGGTGCGTGCGCCACGTGACGCAACTCGAGCGTGCTGACCACCAGCTGACCCAGCTCGTGCAGCTTCAGCCCGAGGCGGTAGCGATCATCATCCGTCTTGGTGACGAATCCTTGCTCGGTCAGCGTCGTCAGCATTCGGTGGACGCTGCTCTTCCCCATGCCCAGCTTGCGCGCAAGCTCGGACACACCCATCACCGGCTGTTCGTAGCTGAACGCCTGCAGCACCTGCAGCGCCTTGGTGACGGTGGTGAGCTGGTCCATGCGAGCGTCAGCCGATCACCGAGACGGTGCCCTTGTCGCCGTCCACCCTCAGCAGTTGGCCAGTGAGGATCTGCGTGGCGGCCCAGCTGACGCTGGTGACCGCCGGCAGCCCGTACTCGCGACACACGATCGAGGTATGGCTCATCATCCCGCCGTGCTCGGTGACCGCGGCGGCGATACGGCCGAAGACCGGTGCCCACGTGTGCGGGATCTGATCGGCCACCAACACTTCGCCATCGGCCAGGTCGTCGAGATCGTCGAGGCAGCGAACGACACGCGCTCTGCCCAACACCACACCGGACGACGCAGCGAGACCGCGCAGCTCGCGCGTCGGCTGGGGCGAATGCTGCAACTCGTCCAACGACTCGGAGGTGATGCCCCACAGCATGATCGTGAACGGCTCGGTGACGACCTCCGGCGGACGTCCGAGCACCGACGGCGGTGGATTCGCCGCACAGACGTCGAGAATCCCGCGACGACGGGCAACTTCGGCCGGCCAGACTCGCGGACCGCGCGCTGGCGACCCGTTGGCCCACGAGGCGAGGAGATCCCACATCGCCTGTTCGATCTCGTCCGTTCGCAGGAGGAAGATGTCGTCGGCCGTCGGCCAGAACCCCGCGGCGACGAAAGGCGCCGACAGCTCGCGCAGCTTGCGCCACAGGACCGACATGCCCCAGTGCTCGATGTAGAAGTTGTGGTTCTCCACGAAGCCGAAGACGGTGCGGGCGAGCGCCAGCTTGGCGTCGAAGCGTTCAGCGTCGGCCGCGCCCAGGCCGTGGCGGAAGGCGTCGGCCACTGCTTCGCGCTCCGCACGCAGCTCCTCGAGCGGCGTGTCGATCACGTGACCGGCGCGCAGCTGCTCGATGTACGAGCGGATGAACGCCAACGGGTACTCCGGATGATCCGCCCACACGGCATCGTCGTGGTAGAAGCCAGAACCGGTCGAGTAGTTGAACCACGGCTGGTGAGTCGCGGCGAAATCGTGCAGCCACTCGCGCCCGTTCGGCGACTGGTGCAGCTCGGTCATCACCGTGTCCGTGCCGCAGGTGCACAACGTGTCTTCGACCCCGAGATCGACGGCCGCCCGGGCAAGTCGACGCAGCTCCTGATCGGGGCGGAAAGCATCGGCTTCGAAGCCCGCAACCATCCGCGCGACTTGCAGATCGCGCACCTCGGGACACATCGAGCGACAGAAGGTGAACAGGTCGAGATAGGCGGCGTAGCCGAGGTTGAGCAACTCGAAGTGCGCCTGCCACAGCTCCACGCCCATGGCCAGCAGGTCGTGGTACGCCCTCGCAAACTGGTGCGAGCGACCAGTGCCACCGCCGCGGTCGACGTCCGCAAGCGGCAGGACGGCGGGCAGATCGGGGATCTCCAGCGCCGCCATTCGTGCCAGCAGCGATCGCACCAGC
>CAZREK010000081.1:0-9252 GCA_964598965.1 uncultured Bifidobacterium sp.
TCTATGAGCGCCGCCACACGCGTGAGATCTCCAAGCTGAAGGGTTTGCAGAAGGTTGCCCCGATCTTCGCCGCGGCCTTCACCGTGGTGATGCTCTCCAGCATCGGTGTGCCGGGCCTGAACGGGTTCGTCGGCGAATTCATGGTGCTGATCGGCTCGTTCGCCACCGCGCGCTGGTACGTCGTGGTGGCTGCCAGTGGTGTCATCCTCGCTGCGCTGTACCTGCTGTGGGCCTACCAGCGTGTGTTCCACGGCGAGCCCGACGAGGACAACAAGACCTTCACCGAGCTCAAGTGGAAGGAAGCGGCGCTGCTGCTGCCGTTCATCGGGCTGATCGTGTTCACCGGTCTGTACCCCAAGCCGATGCTCGACCGTGTCGAGCCGGCGGTGGACAAGCTGCTCACGCACGTCGAGCAGCACTCCGACTTCAAGACCCCGTCCCCGGCCGAGCCGGGGGTCGTCACCGAGGGAGAGGGCTGATGGGCGCGCTGCTCGCCGCCGACACGCTGCAGGGTCCGAAGGTCGACTGGTTCGCCCTCAGCCCGATCCTGATCCTCCTCGGTGGGGCGATGGCTCTGCTGGTGGTGGCATCGCTGTCGCCGCGCTGGCCCAAGCACGGCTATGCCGTCGTCTCGTCGGTGGTCGCGCTCGGCGCGGGCGTGATGTCGTTCATCCTCTGGGATCGCATCAACCACGACGGCGCCAAGCTGCTGGTCGGCGACGCCATGTGGCTGGACAAGTTCGGCGTCTGGATCTCGATCATCGTGTGCGTCGGCGTGCTGATGGCCTCGCTGATCACTGACGAGTACCTGCGCCGCGAGGACATCGACGGCCCGGAGATCTACGCGCTCTACATGTTGGCCGCGATCGGCGCGATCGTCATGGGCGCTGCCAACGACCTGATCGTGCTGTTCCTGGGCCTCGAGATTCTGTCGATCGCGCTGTACGTGCTGGCCGCCAGCCACCGCAAGCGGATCGAGAGCCAGGAATCCGGCCTCAAGTACTTCATCCTCGGTGGCTTCTCGTCGGCATTCCTCCTCTACGGCATCGCGCTCATCTACGGGGCCACCGGCTCCACTCGCTACGACGCGATCGCCACGCGATTCGGTGAAGTCATCGAGCTGACTCGCAGCAAGGAGACCCTGGCCTTGGCCGGTGTCGCGCTGCTGTTGGTCGGTCTCGCGTTCAAGGTCGCCGCCGTGCCGTTCCACTTCTGGTCGCCCGACGTCTACCAGGGCGCGCCCACGCCGGTGACAGCCTTCATGGCATCGGTCGGCAAGGCCGCCGCGTTCGCTGCGATGTTGCGCGTGTTGTTGACAGTGCTGCCCGTGTGGCGCACCGACTACCGCCCGGTGCTGTGGGTGCTCGCTGTCCTCACGCTGGTCGGTGGTTCGGTGATGGCGGTCGTGCAAACGAACGTCAAGCGCATGCTCGCGTTCTCGTCCATCAGCCATGCCGGGTTCATCCTCGTCGGCGTGGAGGCTGCTGCGCATTCGCAGGGCCTGAGCGCAGAGGGCGTGTCCTCCTCGCTGCTCTACCTGATGATCTACGCCGTGCTCGTCACCGGCACGTTCGGTGTCATCACCGCCGTCGGCCGCACCGGCGACGGTGCCACCGACCTCAGCGGGTTCCGTGGTCTCGGTCGCACCAAGCCCGCGCTCGCTCTCGGCATGACGGTGCTGCTGCTCGCTCAGGCGGGCATGCCGGCCACCAGCGGCTTCATCGCCAAGTTCGGCGTGATCGGCTCCGCCGTGGAGGTGCACAGCTACGCAATTGCGATCATCGCGATGGTGTCGGCCGTGATCGCCGCTTTCCTGTACCTGCGGATCATGATCAGCATGTGGATCGCCGACCCCGAGGCCGGCGACGACAAGCGCGAACCGGTGCGAGTACCCGCCCTGCTGGGCGTGGCCGTCAGCCTGTCGGTGGCTTTCACCCTCGTGGTCGGCCTGTTCCCCGGCTGGCTGATCGACGCCACCCCCTGACCGGCCCGTCCGCCGGGCTGTCCCGCCCCTTTGGGTTGGGCGCGATTCCTGCCGTTCTTGACCGGACCGACCTCTACGGGCGCGATTCCTGCCAGCGTGTGGCGCGGACCGCGCCCGTCTAGACCCGTCAGGCGGCAGCTCGCAGCGTCAAGACCGCGCTGATGTCAGCGATCGCGGCATCGAGCGGTCCCTCGACGTCAAGGCGCGCGACGCGAACGACCACCCAGCCACCGGCAGCCGCCTTGCGGTCGCGCCACGCGTCGTTGCGCCGGTTCTCAGCGCCGTCGTGCCACGCTGGATCGTCAACCTCCAGCGCGACCTTCCACTGGGGCCAGCCGAAGTCGGCGTGAAGCTGATGCCCGTCAGCAACCACTGTCGGGCACTGGGTGACGGGTGCTGGCAATCCACAACGCTCGATGGCTTGAAGCACGACCAACTCGAGGTGTGAGTGCAAGGCGGCGCGCCACATCGGACGAGACGCGATGACATCGCGCATTGTGCGCGACCCCGGGCGGTTCGAGTGCGCCAGCCGATGGTAGGTGTCGACAATGGTTCCGAGTGAACAAGTCTTGTCATGTAGGAGCTGCTCCATCACCGAGCGCGCTCGACTGAGGCCCAGCATGTCGGCAGAGTCGAACAGCGTCCGTGGCGGGCTGGTGAGGCGAATGCCGTCTGGGCGCTCGACGATGTCGACCGGGTCGATGCGTCGGCAGCGATGAACGATGAGCCCGTCCAGTTCGGGCGAACAGCCATGAGGTACCAGCAGGTGAAGGCCGCCGTTGGGCACCTTGCGTAGGTTCCACAACTTGGCGGCGGTGGTGAATGCAATCATCGCCGCCGGGTTGCGGGCACACGCGGCGACCATCTTCTGATCGACGCCCAAGGGCCATTGGGCGGACACGAACACGCCCGGCAGCAAGAGCAGAAGCTCCTCGCGCTGCACCATGCGGTAGATGGTGCTGGTGGAGCATCCGATGCTGCGCAGCGTGGGTGCGCTCACCACGCCGTGGTGGGTGCGCAGCCATTGGTCGAGCGGGCGTCGCCATGCGGGCATGGGCTACCTCCGGACTGTCGTGAGTTCAGTCGGGGGAAGCCGAAGGCGCACCATATCGGCGCGCGTCGCAGGTCGTACGGGCGCAATTCCTTCCAGATGCTGAGATGAACCGCGCCCGATCAGGCCGGCGCGGTCAGGAACGGGAGGAAGCGCGCCCAATCCTGGAGGGCAGGGTGGGACCGAAACCGGGGCGGGTCAGGTCTGGGCGACGAGAGCGGCGAAGAGGGATTGTTGCTGCGCGTCGGTGGCGGCGGTGTCCTCGGGGTGCCACTGGGTGGCCACCACCCACTTGGCCGACGACAGTTCGGCCGCGTGGACGAAGTCGTCGTCGCTGCGGCCGACGACTTCCAGCCCATCGGCGACGCGGTCCAGCGCCTGATGGTGAACACAGTGACCCGCCAGCACCGTGGTGGACCCGAGGGCAGCGGCCAGCTTGCAGCCCGGCGTCAGTTCGACGGCGTGATGCGCGAACCAATGCGACTCGGTGCCGATGTCCTGTTGCAGCGTGCCCCCGAGCGCAACGTTCAGCACCTGCATGCCGCGGCAGATGGCCAGAACCGGAAGATCGCGCGACAGTGCCGAAGCCACCACTGCGAACTCGACCTCGTCGTGTTCGGGAACTATGCCGTAGAGCTGCGCCGCGCTGGGCTCCTGGCCGTAGCGGCGCGGGTCGACATCGCCACCACCGTGCAGGACCACAGCGTCGACGCGAGCGATCAGCGAGTCGAGCTCGCCGGCCAGCGACGGGATAGGCGGCAGCATCAGCGGAATGCCACCGGCGCGAGCGACAGCCTCGAAGTAGCGACGCCCGGCAGCGAAGGGCTCACCACGCACACCCTTGGCCTCGTCGGCGAGGCGGCCGACGATGAGAACGAGCGGGGCAGACACGTCGGTCAGCCTATGGCATGCGCGCGGGCGGCGGCGCGGCGCACCAGCTCGACGTACAGCGCCTGCTGCTGAGGCTTGTGCGGCGCGGTGTCCTCCGGGTGCCACTGCGCGCCAACGATCCACGACGCCGACGGCAGCTCCACCGCCTCCAGCTGACCGTCGTCCGCCCAGCCACACGCCACCAGCGGCGGGGCCAGCTGGTCGATGCCCTGGTGATGCACGGAGTGGCAATGGTCGAGCCGCGTGGTGCCGACCACCTTGGCGATCTTGCAGCCCTCGGTGAGCGTGACGCTGTGCTCGCGCATCCAGTGGTCCGAGTTGCCGATGTCCTGCTGCAGGGAACCTCCGAGCGCAACATTCATGATCTGCATACCGCGGCACAGCGCCAGCATCGGCAGGTCGAGCTCGATGGCGGCATGGCAAACCGCGATGTCGAGTTCGTCGTGAGCGTCGACGATCCCGTACAGGCTGTCGTCGTCAGGTTCCTGCCCGTAGCGGCGTGGATCCACGTCGCCGCCGCCGGGCAACAGCACTCCGTCGAAGTGCTGCAGCACCGTGGCGGCATTGCGGTAGAGCTCCTTGATCGGGGGCACCAGCACGGGCACGCCACCGGCGCGCGCTACCGCGCGCGAGTAGGGCTGGCTGCTGGAGAAGGCGTCGCGCTTGCCCTCGTCGGCGAAGGTGAGCACGCGTGCACACAGGGCGATGAGCGGGGGAGGCTGCTGCGCCATTGCTTCATTCTGCCAACTGCGCTCGTCGGCGCCGCTACCCTCGGCGCAATGGGCACGATCACGCTGTACAACCCCACCACCGCCGAGCCGCTCACGCAGCTGCCGGAGGCCACCCGCGCGGATCTCGACGCGGCAGTCGCGAAGGCCAAGGCGGCCGGGCCGGTGTGGCGGGCCATCAGCCCTGCCGACCGTTCGCGACTGATGCGCCGCTTCGGCGATCTCATCGCAGCCAACGCGCAGCAGTTGGGCGAGATGGAAACCCGCAACATGGGCATGACCATCGGCAACAGCGTGTGGTGCGCGAACGCAGCAGCCGACACCATCCACTACTTCGCCGGCGCGATCGAGAAGTTCGGCGGCGCCACCTTGCCGGTGGCCAACGGCGTCAACATGACTTTCCCCGAACCGCTGGGCGTCGTGGGCCTCATCGCCCCCTGGAACTTCCCGATGATGATGGCCGCCTGGAAGGTGGGCCCGGCCCTCGCGGCCGGCAACACGGCCGTGCTGAAGCCGGCCGAGATCACTCCGCTGACCAGCCTGCGCATCGGCGAGTTGGCGCTGGAGGCCGGCATCCCCGAGGGCGTGCTGAACGTCGTGGTCGGCAAGGGCAGCGAGGTCGGCTGGCGGATGGTGGAGCACCCCGACGTGCGGAAGATCTCGTTCACCGGCAGCACCGAGGTCGGCAAGCGCATCATGCAGGGCTGTTCGGATCAGGTGAAGCGCGTGACGTTGGAGCTGGGCGGCAAGAGCGCCAACATCATCTTCGCCGACGCCGACCTGGAGAAGGCCGCTGCGGCCGCCCCTGGCGCAGTGTTCGACAACAGCGGTCAGGACTGCTGCTCCCGCAGCCGCATCCTGGTGGAACGCACGGCGTACGACCGCTTCATGGAGCTGTTCATCGAGGCCTCCCGCAACTACACCATCGGCGATCCGATGCTGCCCTCCACATGCATGGGCCCTTTGGTGACCGCTGGTCATCTGGCAGCCGTGCGCAACTACAGCGACGGGCTCGACACCGTCTGGACCAGCGAGGTCCCCGACGGCCCCGGCTTCTGGCACCCGATCATGATCGCATCTCCCACCGACCCGAACGACCGCGTGTGCCGCGAGGAGATCTTCGGTCCGGTCGTGGTGGTGATCCCCTTCGAGGACGAGGCCGATGCGCTGCGCATCGCGAACGACACGGAGTACGGCTTGTCCGGTTCCATCTGGACTCGCGACGGCTCGAAGGCACTGCGCGCAGCTCGCGCGCTGGAGAGCGGCACCATCAGCGTCAACTCGAACTCGTCCGTGCGCTACTGGACCCCGTTCGGTGGCTTCAAGCAGAGCGGGCTCGGTCGCGAGCACTCGATGAAGGTGCTCGAGCACTACACCGAACTGAAGAACGTCTTCGTCAACATCGCCGACTGAGGTATTCATGCGCGCACTGCTCATCGCCAATGCCGTCGATGCCGACGCCGGGTTTGTCGGCGAACGGTTCCGTTCACATGGTTACGCGTTCGACGAATGCCACCGCGAACACCCAGGCGAGTGGCCGAGCCTCGACGGTCGCGAGGCAGTGTTGCTGTTGGGCAGCGAGTGGAGCGTGTACTGGCCTGAGGTTGCTGCCAACGTCGCGGCCGAGGTCGCCGTGCTCCACGAAGCAGCACGCCGAGGCATTCCGGTGTTCGGCATCTGCTTCGGCAATCAGGTGATGGCCCATGCCTTCGGGGGCACCGTGGAGCGTGCGAAGCAGGCGGAGGTTGGTTGGTACCAGGTGGACACCGCTGTCCCGAACACCATCGCCACCGGCCCCTGGCTGCAGTGGCACTACGACATCGTCGGTGTCCCGCCGGGGGCGGCCGAGCTCGCCCGGTCCCCAGTGGGTCCTCAGGCGTGGCAGCTGGGCCGCATGTTCTGCACCCAGTTCCACCCCGAGGCCACCGAGACGATGCTGCGCCGTTGGTCCGTGGGTCCGGGTGCAGCCGAGTTGAGCCGGATCGGAACCAGCGCAGAGGAGCTGCTGGCCACGACACGCGCCAGCGTGTTGGAGAGCCGCCCCAACGCGGAACGCATCGTCGACTGGTTCTGCGAGACGATCGTCACGAGTGAGTTCCACGACGTGCTAAACAGCCGTTGATTCATCACCCGCGTGTGGGGGTTTGAGCGGGCGCTGAGTCGCTTTATTCATCACTCACAATGGGGGTTCCATGGATAACACCGTGGATGAAGACCGCGATCATTTGCACGTGGGCGATCTCCGCCAAGAATTGGTTCACCGGTCCGAAGGTGATGGGCACCAAGGAAGAGCTCATGGCCATCGAGCGCGAGCTCGACGCCCTCGAGCACGGTGCCGTTCCGCAGGGGATGGAGACCGCAGTCGTGGAACACCCGCACGGGCACTCGCACGACTGAGCTGACACCGAAATGGAACTGCACCCCGAACTGAGGTCGGCGATCGACGCGGGCGTTCACGCCCACCTCGTCACGCTCAACCGCGACGGCTCACCCCAGGTCACCGTGATCTGGCTGGGACGGGACGGCGACGAGTTGTTGGTCGCCCACCTCGGTTCGGGGCAGAAGATGCGCAACATCGAACGCGACCCGCGGGTGACGCTGTCGTTCGAGATGCCGGGCACCAGTGGCCCGGGGCTGCGCAACTACGCCGTGCTGCACGGCAAGGCCCGGATCACCGAGGGGGGAGCACCGCAGTTGCTGCAGGCGCTCGCCCCTCGGTTCCTGGGCGAAGGTGTGAAGTTCCCCCCGATGGACAACCCGCCAGCGGGGCGTGTGGTGCACATCGCCGTCGAGCGGATCACCGGCAACGGCCCCTGGGTGTCGTAGTCGGTCTAGACCGGTGTGGCCGCGTCGGCCAGCCAGCGAGCGAACTCGGGCTGGGCGGCCAGACGCTCGCAGTTGCCCATGCGTTCGTGGGCGTACGACACGAAGTCGGTGTCGAGGGTGCTGATCGCTTGCTGCACGACGGCCCACATGCCCTCGCGGAACTCGCTCATCATCTTCATCAGCTGGAGGCGAGCCCAGCGGCACGGCGTGACCGCGCCGAAGTACAACGTCAGCAGGCGCTCCTCGGCAGCCGGATCCAGCCCACAGTTCACGCTGAGGTTGCCGAGGTCGAAGAACACGTCGTTCATGCCCGCGTACTCGTAGTCCAGCAACCAAGCGCGCTCGTTGCCTTCCTCGAACAGAACGTTGCCGGGCAGCAGGTCGTTGTGGCAGGGCACGGGCTCCATCGGGGCGGCGGCGAACGCCGCCTCGATACGGGCGCTCTGGTCGTGCAGCCGCTCGTACACGTCCGGGACGGTGCCCCCCTGCGCGGCAGCGTCGCGGGCGTGCCATTCCACCACCCGGTGGATCGGGAACCCGCCGGCCAGCGGCCCGCTGCCGTGGAAGGTGCGCAGCAGGGCGACGACGTCGGCAAGCCGGGCCACGAAGGGCTCGGGGTCGAGGTGATGGCCTGGCACCAGCCGGGTGATCTGCGTGCCCACTTCGGGCAGCTCACCCAGCACCTCGGGGCCGATGCCCAAGGCGGCGGCGCGCAGAGCAGCCTCGGCCTCGTTGGCCCTGTCGATGCCGAGCAGCTCGGTGCGCTCGCCCGGGATGCGCACCACCCACCGCTCTCTGTCCACCGTGGCGACGAAGTTGGTGTTGGTGATGCCCCCGTGCAGCGGGGTCAGCACGACGTCGCGCCCCGCCCACTGCGGCACCTGCTGAACGAGCGCCCCCGCGTCCCCCGGATTCATGGCGTAGGTGTAGCACGCCCGATCAACCCCGCCGGACGGACACCCTCGACCGTCAGACCTCGCCCGAGTGCCACACCGCCACACGAGTGGCACGTGCTCGTCCGAGTGGCACATGACATGCAGGGTGTCACCACCCACTCGGGCGAGCCCCAGCCACTCGGATGGGGCCGAGCCACTCGCACCCGAGGGCGCCGGACAGCACCATTTGTGATCCGTTTCACGGGGCGTAGTAGCGTTCGGCGCGATGTCTGACTTCCTGCGCGACTACCTCAACGTGGTGTGGTTCGCGGGCACCGCTCTCGTGCTGGCCGGCCTGCTCCTGGGTCTGTCCGCCGTGCTGCGGCCGTCCAAGCCGAACTCGGAGAAGCTGATCGCCTACGAAAGTGGCGTCAACCCGGTGGGCGACGGATGGTCGCACAGCCAGGTCCGCTACTACATCTTCGCCCTGCTCTTCGTGGTGTTCGACGTGGAAGCGGTCTTCATCTTCCCGTGGGCCATGCGGCTCGAGGCCTACGCCGGCTTCGGCCTGGTGGAGATGGGCATCTTCGTCTTCGTCCTGCTCCTTGGCCTCGTGTACGCGTGGCGCAAGGGCGTACTGCGCTGGGTGTAACCACATGGGTCTCGTCGACAAGGGGCGCCTGCCCAAGCCACTCACGTCCCTGTTCAACATGGGGCGGTCCTACAGCCTGTGGGTGTACCAGTGGGGTCTCGCCTGCTGCGCCATCGAAATGGGCGCCGCGTTCGCCTCGCCGCGCTACGACGTGATGCGCCTCGGCGTCATCCCGCTGCCGGCCAGCCCGCGCCAGGCCGACCTCGTGGTCATCTCCGGCACGGTCACCGACAAGATGGCCCCCG
>CAZREK010000082.1:0-9252 GCA_964598965.1 uncultured Bifidobacterium sp.
GTCGCGCTGCAGGCGGGCGAACAGCGGGTCGGTGTCGGGCTCGCCCTTGGCACCCACGAACGCCATCACCGAGCGCGCCGAGGCGTACTGCGGCAGGTCGGCCACCGCCGCCCACAGTTGCACGCTGCGCAGCAGGTGGTCGTCGACGAGGTCGCGCACCTGCAGCATCCGGCGACGCAGTTCGGCCTTCTCCATCCGCAAAGAATCGCACACACGCGAAGCGCCCCTGACGCGGCGTAGCCTCAGCCGCATGACGATCGATTCCGGCAAGTTCCGTCAGGTGCTGGGCCACTTCCCCACTGGCGTCACCGTGGTCACGGCCACCACCGCCGACGGCGAACCGGTGGGGCTCACCATCGGTTCGTTCACGTCCGTGTCCCTGGACCCCCCGTTGGTGGGTTGGCTGCCGATGGTGGACTCGCAGCGGTGGGCACAGATCAACTCCTCCGGGTCGTTCTGCGTCAACGTGCTCGGTGCCGAGCAGGGCGAGCTGTGCTGGCGCTTTGCCAAGGCCAGCATCGAGCAACCGTTCGACGGGGTGGCGTGGCAGCCCAGCCCGATCACCGGCTCTCCGGTGCTCGATGGTGCGATTGCCTGGATCGACTGCGCGATCGAGCAGGTCATCGAGGCCGGCGATCATCACTTCGTGATCGGCCGCGTGCTGGAACTGGAGCACGCGCACCCGGACAGCGAACCGAACCCGCTGCTGTTCTTCCGCGGCAAGCTGGGCGACTTCCGGGGGCAAGCATGAGCCGCACCGCCAGCACCGCCGCCAAGGCTGCAGCGGCCGACGTCCTGGCGATCGTGTTCTTCGTCGTTGCTGGTCGTCGCAGCCACGACGAGAGCGAATCGATCACCGAGATCCTGAAGGTGTTGGCGCCGTTCGCGATCGCGCTCGCTGTCGCCTGGGTCGCGGCACGGGCGTGGCAGCGGCCGCTCGACGCCTGGAGCACCGGCATCGCGCTCTGGCTCGGCACTGCCGGCGGGGGCCTCCTGCTGCGGCGCTTCGTGTTCCAGCGCAGCACAGCTTTCGGATTCGTGATCGTCGGCTCCGTGTTCCTGCTGGCCGCTCTCGTCGGTTGGCGACTGGTCGCCGAGTGGTGGCGAGGCCGCAGGTCTTCCTGACTCGTCAGGTGACGCCCAGCACTTCCTGACGGGCCGTTGGTCCCTACCCCCTGGGGTATCTCCAGCGCACGATGGCAGCAGAAAGGACGGCTCGCCATGACTGCGAATGCTGGAACGCGGAGGATCGTGATCCTCGGCGGCGGCACCGGTGGCACGCTGACTGCCAACCGGTTGCGCCGCCACTACAAGCACGCCGACGTGCACATCACCGTCGTCGACCAGGACGACCACCACATCTACCAACCCGGGTTGCTGTTCATCCCGTTCGGGCTGGCCCATCAGCAGGAGATCGTCCGTCCGCGGCAGCACCAGTTGCACAAGGACATCGAGTTCGTGCAGAAGGGCATCGACCGAGTCGACATGGACCGCGACACGGTCGTGCTCGAGGACGGTCAGGAGCTGTCCTACGACGTGCTGGTGATCGCCACCGGTGCCACCTTGGCGCTGGACGAGACCGAAGGGCTCACCGGCCCCGGTTGGAACGAGAAGGTCTTCACCTTCTACGACCTCGCCGGCGCGACCGGCTTGGAGAAGGCACTTGCCGACTTCGAAGGCGGCGAACTGCTGGTGAACGTGGTCGACATGCCGATCAAGTGCCCGGTCGCGCCGCTGGAGTTCTGCTTCCTCGCCGACTGGTACTTCACCGAGCGCGGCATCCGCGACAAGGTGAACATCACCTACGCCACCCCGCTGGACGGTGCGTTCACCAAGCCGGTGGCCTCCGCCAAGCTGAAGGAACTGCTGGCCGAGAAGGGCGTCAACCTCGTCACCGAGTTCAACACCGGTGAAGTGGATGGCGAGGGCGGCAAGCTCGTCGGCTACGACGGCCGCGAGGTGCCGTTCGACCTGGCAGTGGTGATCCCGCTGCACGGCGGCGCGGCCTACGTCGGCCGTAGCGAGGGCCTGGGCGACGATCTCAACTTCGTCCCCACCAACAAGCGCACTCTGCAGACGCTGGCCAAGGCGAACGTCTTCGCCATCGGTGACGCCACCAACGTGCCGGCGTCCAAGGCCGGGTCGGTCACCCACTTCGAGGGTGAGGTCCTGGTGGACAACCTGATCCGTTTCCTCGATGGCAAGGAGTTGGAAGAGGGCTTCGACGGCCACGCCAACTGCTTCATCGAAACCGGCTTCGGCAAGGCGCTGTTGATCGACTTCAACTACGACACCGAACCCCTTCCCGGCCACTTCCCCGCAGCAGTCGGCATGCCGCTGCTGAAGGAGAGCCGGATGAACCATCTCGGCAAGCTGATGTTCCAGTGGGTGTACTGGCACGCCCTGCTCCAGGGCCGCGACATCCCCGGCATCGGCGCCACCATGCCCGAGAGCGGCAAAGAACGACCCGAAATGACACCGGAGGAAGTCAAGGTATGAGCACCGCAACGATGGCAGGCGTGGAAGTACGCCTCAACGACGAAGGGTTCTTCGAGGACCCGAACCAGTGGACCGAGGCGATGGCTGTCGAGATGGCCAAGGCCGACGGCATCGACACACTCACCGATCAGCACTGGACGGTGCTGAAGTTCATGCGCAAGGAGTTCTTCGAGAAGGGCACCGGCCCCACGGTGCGCGTGCTCGGCAAGACCTCCGGCGTGAGCGTCAAGGAGCTGTACGAACTGTTCCCGAAGGGCCCGGCCAAGATGGCCGCCCGCCTTGCAGGAATCCCCAAGCCGAAGGGATGCATCTGATCATGAGCGACGAGAAGATCACCAAGGTTTCGATCATCGTCTCCAAGGGTTCGCTGGAAGGCGTGTACCCGGGGCTGATCATGGCCAACGGCGCTCGCGCCGAGGGCATGGAGGCCAACTTGTTCTTCACCTTCTTCGGTCTGGACGCGATCCACACCAAGCGGATGGAGCACATCAAGGTCGCCACCGTCGGCAACCCGGCGATGCACATCCCCACCCTCATCGGTGGCCTGCCGGGCATGAGCGCCCTGGCCACCCACATGATGAACAAGACGATGGACAAGCTGGACATCCCGCCGATCCCGGAGTTCATGGAAATGATCGCCGACACCGGTTGTGGCATGTACGCCTGCAAGGCCAGCGTCGACATGTTCCACCTGACCAAGGAAGACTTCATCCCCCAGGTGAACGACATCATCACGGTCGGCGACTTCTACGATCTCGCCGCCGGCGGTCAGATCATCTTCACCTGATCACAGATCAAGAGCGTCCGTGCGGGGCGGCCGGTCGAGCCGTCCTCCGTGATCCCGCTCCAGCACGGTCCTGAGCCGGCGCCCGGTGACGAACTCCATCGTCCTGGGCGCCGGTTCCGCGTTCCGGCTTACAGCGTGTTGGTGATCGCGCCGGTCTCGGCGCCCTGCACCAGGCGGGCGTACTTGCCCAGCACGCCGGTGGTGTAGCGCGGCGCCAGCGGCTGCCAGCTGGCTCGGCGGCGAGCCAACTCGTCGTCGTCCACCAGCAAGTCCAACGAGAACTCGTGGACGTCGATGCTGATCTGGTCGCCGTCGCGCACGAAGGCGATCGGGCCGCCATCGGTGGCCTCGGGCGCGACGTGGCCGATGCAGAAGCCCCACGTGCCACCGCTGAAGCGACCGTCGGTGATCAGCGCACAGTCGGCACCGCGGCCGGCGCCCTTCAGCGCGCCGGTGATGGCGAGCATCTCGCGCATGCCCGGGCCACCCTTGGGGCCTTCGTAGCGGATCACCAGCACCGTGCCGGGCTGGATCTCACCGGCGAGAATCGCGGCCATCGCCCCGTCCTCACCATCGAACACGCGGGCCGTGCCGAGGAACTTCTTCTGCTCGGCGCTGAGGCCGGCCACCTTCACGACCGCGCCCTTGGGTGCGAGCGAGCCGGTGAGCACCACGATGCCGCCTTCGGCGTTGATCGGATTCGACAACGGGTGCACCACCACGCCGTCGGGCGCGGGCGGGCTGATCTCGGCCAGGTTCTCGGCCATGGTCTTGCCGGTGACGGTGAGGCAATCGCCGTGCAACAGACCGGCGTCGAGCAGGTGCTTCATCACCACCGGCACGCCGCCCACACGGTCGAGGTCGCTCATGTGGAACTTGCCACCAGGCTTCATGTCCGCGATGTGCGGCACCTTGGCGGCGACACGGTTGAAGTCGTCGAGCGTCAGCTCCACGCCGGCCTCGTTGGCGATCGCCAGCAGGTGCAGCACCGCATTGGTGCTACCTCCGAGCGCCGAGGTGATGGCGATTGCGTTCTCGAACGCCTTCTTGGTCATGATCATGCGCGGCGTGATGCCCAGGCGCAGCAGGTTGACCACGGCCTCGCCGGCCATGCGCGCGTCGCCCTCGCGGCGGCCGTCGATGGCGGGCGGCGACGCCGTGCCGGGCAGCGACATGCCGATGGCTTCGGCGATGGAGGACATGGTGTTGGCGGTGAACATGCCGCCACAGGCGCCTTCGCCCGGGCAGGCAGTGCGCTCGATCTCGCCGAGTTCTTCCTCGGTCATCGCGCCGCGCGCACAAGCGCCGACGGCTTCGAACACGGTGGTGATGTCGGTGTTCTGGCCGTTGTGGTGGCCGGGCATGGTGCTGCCGTTGTAGACGAACACGCTGGGCAGGTCGAGGCGGGCAGCCGCCATCAGCATGCCGGGGATGCTCTTGTCGCAACCGGCGAGGCCGACGAAGCCGTCCAGCCGCTCGCCGTGCATCACGCACTCGACAGAGTCGGTGATGACCTCGCGGCTGACCAGCGAGGCGCGCATGCCCTCATGCCCCATCGAGATGCCGTCGCTGACCGTGATGGTGCCGAACTCGAGCGGGAAGCCGCCACCCGCGTGCACACCGGCCTTGGCGTGCTCGGCCAACTTGCGCAGCGTCATGTTGCACGGGGTGACCTCGTTCCACGACGAGGCGATGCCCACCTGCGGCTTGTCCCAGTCGTCGTCGGTCATGCCGACGGCGCGCAGCATGGCGCGAGCGGGAGCCTTCTGGAAGCCGTCGGTGACGTCGCGCGAGCGCGGCTTGACATCGACAGGGGTGCCGTCAGCGGAATTGGAGGCAGCGGGAGACATGGCTGCGAGCCTACTGCCGAGCCGGTGCCTCACCCAGGGCCGCACCACGGCGGGTGAGGGTCATCAGCGCCACGACCAGCCCCAGCAGCACGCCGGACCCCGCCGTCACCCAACGCAACCCGACCCAGTCGGCCACCCGCCCCTGCACCAGCGAACCCACCGGGTACATGATCCCCAGCACGAACGCGTTCACGGCCAGCACTCGGCCGCGCATGTCGTCGGGCGCCTGTTGCTGCGCCGTCCCCGCGAACGACGTGAACGTGTAGCCGTACGCCCAGCCGACTGATGCCAACGCGACGGCCGACAGCACGAGGTGCGGGGCGACACCGTAGGCCACCAACAGCGGACACATCAGCAACAGCGACGACACCATCAAGCGCGACAGGCCGAACTTCTTGGTGACCGAGCCGAGCGTGAATGCCGCCACCACTGCGCCGATGCCCTGGGCGGTCACCAGCAGCGAAGTGGCACGGGGACCTCCGTGGAACACCACCGTCGCCATCTGCGGCACGAAGGCGATGAAGGGCGAGGCGAGCAGCATCGTGATCACCATCAGCAGCAGCATGCGCCGCATCACCGCCGAGCCGCGAGCGAACCGGAAGCCATCGGCGAGCGCGGCCAACACCTTGCGCTGGTCACCGGTCGACGGGGGAATGCGCACCACGGCAGCAGCGACAACGACCGCGAGGAAGCTGACTGCGTTGCACGCCAACGCCGCGCCCACCCCACCGAACGACATCGCCACCGCCGCGCAGACCGGTCCGAGGACGCGGCCCAGGTTCCATTGCGCGTTGGAGACGCCCACGGCGGCGACCAGGTGTTCTCTGGGCACCAGATGCGGCAGCGCCGTCTGGAACGCTGGAAAGGTGAAGGCGCCGGTGCAACCGGCGAGGAATCCGAGCACGGCGATCTCGGCCGTGGAGGCCGAACCGCTGCCCACGCGAACGGCGAGTACCGCGGCCAGAATGGCCGAGCCGAGGCTACCGACGATCAGCATCCGTCGCCGGTCGAGGCGGTCGGCCATCGCCGAACCGATCGGCCCGATGACCGCGTTGGGGATGAACGCGGCCGCGGCGACCACCGCCGACCAAGTTGCCTTGCCAGTGGTGTCCGCCACGTAGTAGCCCAGCGCCACGGCTTCCATCCACGTGCCGGTGTTGGACACCAGCGCGCCCAGCCAGATCAGCGTGAAGGAACGCGATCGAAACGGGGCGAGTGACGCGGACGGCATCGCAGACGACGCTACCCAGGCTCTCAGCAAGTTCCCAGGTTGCTCACACGTGGCCCTCAGGCGGGTCGCGCACCATGCATCCATGACGCTCATGGACATCCGCCCCGCGACGACCTCCACGGCCCGCACGGCGCCGCTCGTCGACATCGTCATCCCCGTGTACAACGAGGCCAAGGTCCTGGCCCGCAGCGTGCACACACTGCACGACTACCTGCGCGACCGCTTCCCATTCACCTGGCGGATCACCATCGTCGACAACGCATCCATCGACACCACGTGGGGCGTTGCCGCCACCTTGGCGCTCACCCTCGACGGCGTGAAGGCGATTCATCTCGACCAGAAGGGCCGCGGTCGCGCCTTGCGCCGGGCATGGACCGAGAGCGACGCCGAGATCGTCGCCTACATGGACGTCGATCTCTCCACCGGCCTCGACGCACTGCTGCCGCTCATCGCCCCCCTCGTGAGCGGGCACAGCGACGTGGCCATCGGCTCGCGCCTGGCCCCGGGCGCCTCCGTCGCCCGCGGGCCGAGGCGCGAGTTCATCTCCCGTACCTACAACACGATCCTGCGCACCGTCTTCGGCAACGGGTTCAAGGATGCTCAGTGCGGCTTCAAGGCCGTGCGCCGCGACGTCGCCGAGCATCTGCTGCCGATGGTGCAGGACAACGAGTGGTTCTTCGACACCGAGTTGCTGCTGCTGGCCGAACGCAACAGCCTGCGAGTTCACGAGGTGCCCGTCACCTGGATCGATGACCCGGACAGCCGCGTGCACGTCGCCAAGACCGCGAAGGACGACCTGAAGGGCGTCGCCCGTCTGGCCAAGGACTTCGTCCGTGGCCGTGGCACTGCCGACCTCGGAGAGGCAGCGCGACCGCCCCTGGCCGACGACTTCGGCCGCCAGATCGTGGTGTTCGGCAAGATCGGTGTCGTCAGCACCATCGTCTCGCTGGCGCTGTTCCTGTGGCTGCGTGGCAGCACGGGTGCAGTGGCAGCGAACCTGATCGCGGTGAACGCGACTGCCATTGGCAACACATGGGCCAATCGGCGGTACACGTTCGGCTACCGCGGAACCCGCGAGCGAGGTCGCCACTACTTGGGTGGTGTGGTGATCTCGCTCGCGGGCTTGGCACTCTCCAGCGTCGCGCTGGCCAACGTGTCGGGCAGCCTGGCGCAGGTGTTGGTGCTGCTGCTCACGTGGGGTGCGGCAACCGTCGCCCGCTTCGCCTTGCTGCGCAACTGGGTATTCCGCCAGCGGGTCCCGGCACCGAACCCGGCGTCCACCCCGGCCTGAGCAACAATGTGCTCATGAGCAAGCCCCGTGTCCTGGTGGTCGACGACGAGGAGAACATCTCGTTTCTCGTGGAGTCGGCGCTGCAGCTCGACGGGATGGACACCGCCAAGGCCGCCGACGGGTGGCAGGCGCTGTCGATGGTCAAGTCGTTCAACCCGCAAGCGATCGTGCTCGACGTGATGATGCCGGGCCTCGACGGGTTCGAAGTGCTGCGCCGGCTGCGCAGCGACGGGGTGAAGGTGCCCGTGCTGTTCCTCACCGCGCGAGACACCGTCGACGACCGCGTGCGCGGCCTCACCAGCGGTGGCGACGACTACATCGTCAAGCCGTTCGCGATCGCCGAACTGGTGGCCCGTGTGCGGCTGGCGCTGCGCCACGCGGGTTTGGGCATCGAGGACGACCTGCTGTCGTTGGCCGACCTGGAGATGGACCAGAAGGCCCACCGTGTCAGCCGGGCCGGGCAGGCGGTCACCCTGTCGCCCACCGAGTACAAGCTGCTGCGCTACCTGCTGATCAACAGCGGCACCGTGCTCACCCGCGCGCAGATCCTCGACCATGTGTGGAACTACGACTTCGGTGGTGATGCCTCCGTGGTGGAGACCTACGTCAGCTACCTGCGCCGCAAGATCGACACGGCCGAGCCGAAGTTGCTACACACGGTACGCGGAGTGGGCTACACACTGCGCGTGGAAGGCTGACCGATGCGCCTGCGCACGCGCTTGCTGATCGGCCTCGGCGCGGTGGCCGTTGCCTTCGGGGTGACGGGCTATCTCGTCGCCACCACACAGCACCGCTATCTCACCGAGCAACTGGATCGCGAGTTGCAGCAGGGCATAGGCGCGGCGATGCGCGTGGCGAGCAATCAGAGCGGCCCGTTGCCGCCCGATCAGGGCGCGGCGCTCAGCAAGCTGTACGTCGGGCACCTGCAGCCGGACGGCACGATGATCACGATCGTGCAGGGCGACACGAACGGCACACCGGCGGTGACCCCGCAGGAGGCACGCGACCACATGCGGCCCGGCGGTCCGCATCTGTTCGACGCAGGCGCGACCGACACCGGCGACACGTACCGCGTCGCCATCGCCAACGTGCCGAACACCGAGGGCTGGTTCGTCGTCGCCCTGTCGCTGGAGTCCACCGACGCGGCATATCAACGACTGCTGATCGCCACTGGCATCGGCGGCGTGGCGGTGCTGGCCATCATCTTGCTGATCGCTTGGTGGGTGAATCGCCTGGGAGTTCGCCCCATCCGTGAGATGACCGCGACCGCCGATGCGATCAGTGGCGGCGAGACAGGTCGGCGCATGGCGTCGTACCCGCCGGGCACGGAGGCCGGGCACCTGGCAAACGCGTTCAACACCATGCTGGACGAACGTGATCAGGCCGACGAACGACTGCGTCAGTTCGTTGCCGACGCATCGCACGAGTTGCGTACTCCCCTGACGTCCATCCGCGGTTACGTCGACCTGTACCACCAGGGCGGTCTGCGCGAGGACCTCAAACTTGACGACGCGATGCGCCGGGTGAAGGGCGAGGCGGAACGGATGAGCGCGATCGTCAACGACCTGCTGCTGCTGACCAACCTCGACCGAGG
>CAZREK010000083.1:0-9176 GCA_964598965.1 uncultured Bifidobacterium sp.
GCTCGACATTCGCACCGCGGTCGACGAGTTCCTGCTCGGCATGCAGGCGTTGGTGGAGATGGAAGGCATGTTGCGCGGCAAGCTCCGCGACGAGGGCTTCGCCCTGGAGGCCAGCCGCCTGGCGGCCGGCGTGCCGGAGATGCTGGCTCAGCGCAGTGTGCAGTGGCGACTGCTCCATACCTGCTTCGACATCGTCGAGCTGGCGCGGTCCACCGGGCACTCGCTCACCCACGTGTCCACCGCCTACTGGCACATGTTCGACTCGCTCGACCTGTTGTGGCTGTGGGAGGCCGTCGGCAAGCTGCCCCGCAGCGACCGGTGGCAGACCCAGGCTCGCTCGGCGTTGCGCGACGACTTGGTCGGTGCGTTGCGCGACCTCGCCGAGGACAGCCTGCAGGCCGGTGGTGTGCACAAGTGGCAGGCGGCCAACGAGCGGCTGGTGCAGCGGACGATGGCGATGTTCAACGAACTGCGCCGCGCCGACGCCCACGACCTCACCACCTTGTCGGTGGCGGTCCGCCAGCTGCGCAACCTCGCCCTGCTCACGTGATGCACCGCGGGTAGCCTCGTTGCCGCATGAGTGGCCCCCGTTACCGATTCGCACCGTCACCGACCGGCTTCTTCCACGTAGGCGGCGCGCGCACGGCCCTGTGGAACTGGGCGTTGGCGCACAGCGAGGGCGGCACCTTCGTGCTGCGCATCGAGGACACCGACGAGGAGCGCAATCGGCCTGAGTGGACCCAGGGCATCATCGACGCCCTGGCCTGGATCGGCATCGATTCCAGCGACCCCTGTTTCGAAGGGCCGTACTTCCAGAGCCAGTACGCCGCCCAGCACGCGGAAGCAGCGCAGCAGTTGTTCGACGCCGGCCTGGCCTACTACTGCGACATGACCTCGGCAGAGATCGAGGCGCGCAACAAGGTGGAGGGCAACCAGGGCTACCAGGGCTGGTCGCGCAACCTCGGCCTCGGCCCCGGCCCGGGGCGCGTGCTGCGCTTCAAGGTCCCCGAGGGCACCACGGTCGTTCGCGACTTGGTGCGCGGTGAGGTCAGCTTCGACAACTCGCTGATCGAGGACTTCGTGTTGCTGCGCGGCAACGGCAGCCCGATGTTCCTGCTGGCCAACGTGGTCGACGACATGCACATGGGCATCACCCATGTCGTGCGCGCCGAGGAGCACCTGCCGAACACGCCCAAGCAGCAGATGATGTGGACCGCGCTCGGTCACGAACCGCCGGTGTGGGCGCACGTGCCCGTGCTGGTGAACGAGGCGCGCAAGAAGCTGTCCAAGCGCCGTGACAAGGTGGCGCTCGAGCAGTACCGCGACGAGGGCTACCTGGCCGACGCGATGGTGAACTACCTGATGACGCTGGGCTGGACACCGAAGGGCGACAGCGAGATCGCGCCGTGGGCGGAGATGCAGCGCGACTTCCGCCTGGAGGACGTCAACCACTCGCCGGCGTTCTTCGACCTGAAGAAGCTGGCCGCGTTCAACGGCGACCACATCCGCATGCTCAGCCCGCAGCAGTTCTACGAGGCGTGCAAGCCGTGGCTGTTCGGCCCGAACTCACCGTTCCCGCGTGACGGGTTTGACGAGGACATGTTCATGGCGATGGTGCCGCACATCCAGCCGCGTTGCGTCACGCTGGCCGATGCCGCAGGCGTTGTCGACTTCATGTTCCAACCTCAGCCGGTGATCGACCAGCCGTCGTGGGACAGGGTGATGACGACGGCCGAAGCACGTCCGCTGCTGACGGCCGCGATCGGCGCCTACGAGGGGCTGGCCGACTGGGCCACCGAGCCGCTGAAGGCCGCTCTGGAGGCGATCGGCGAGGCCCACGGGCTGAAGCTGGGCAAGGCCCAGGCGCCCGTCCGCGTGGCCGTCACCGGCCGCACGGTGGGCCCGCCGTTGTTCGAGGCGCTGGAGGTGCTGGGCCGCGACGAGACCCTGCGCCGATTGCGAGCCGCGGAGGCTCGGCTCTGACCGACGTGTGGGACCCCTATGCCCGCCCGACTGGGTCGAGCGAGGTGGTTCCAGGTGACGCGACGCCCGCCATGCCGCTGCGCATGGTGCGCCGCTGGCGTGGCTGGAAGCGCGTGCGGCGCACCCTGTACGTGCTGGTGGGCCTGGCGCTGGGTTGGTACCTGTTCAACCTGTGGCAGGTGTGGCGAGTGGGGGAGAGCGACCAGGCCCGCCCGGTCGACGCGATCATCGTGCTCGGCGCGGCCCAGTACGACGGGCGCCCGGCCCCGGTGTTGGAAGCACGGTTGAACCATGTGGTCGAGCTGTACCAGCAGGGCTATGCACCGCTGGTGGTCACCACCGGCGGCAACCAGCCCGGTGACAGGTTCACGGAGGCCGAGGCCTCGGCCAACTACCTCATCGATCACGGGGTGCCGAAGGGGGCGATCGTGGAGGTCGTCGGCGACACCTCCTACGACGAGCTGCGAGCGGCCCGTGACGTGTTGCACGGTCGCGGGCTGGACCGCGTACTGCTGGTCAGCGACCCGTACCACATGCTGCGCGTGCGGCTGGTGGCCGAGGAACTGGGGCTGACGGCCTACGTGTCGCCCACTCGCACCAGCCCGGTGGGCGGTTGGACGGCGTTCGAGTTGCACCTCAAAGAGGCTGCCGGGATCTCGCTGGGGCGCCTGATCGGGTTCGACCGGTTGTTGTCGATCACTGGCTGATTCGGCCTGTGTGAGTTGCGGAGTGCGTTGCTACACTTCGTGCGCCCTCGGGGTGACTCGATGGGGTGTGGTGTAACTGGCAACACAGCAGATTCTGGTTCTGTTATTCAGGGTTCGATTCCTTGCACCCCAACCAGGTGACCGGCCTGCCGGACATCTCGCCTCCCGGTTCCGGCCGGCGGGCAACCAATCAAGCAAGTCAGCCTGGCCCGTTCGTCTAGTGGCCTAGGACACCACCCTCTCAAGGTGGCGGCACGGGTTCGAATCCCGTACGGGCTGCCAAGAAAGTCCAGGTCAGAGCCCCTCTCCGGAGGGGCTCTGACGGTTTTCCGCCTCTGTTGCCCATGGCTTGCCCATGAATGACAATGGAGGACAGGCATGAAGGGATCGATGCGCCAACGGGGGTCGGCGTGGGAGCTCAGGGTCTATCTGGGTGCCGACCCGGTCAGCGGCAAGCCGCGCTATGTCACGAAGACGGTGCAGGGCGGCAAGCGCGAGGCCCAGAAGGTGCTCAACGAGTTGGTCGTGGCCGCTGAGCGGGGAACGATCGCCAAGACCCGGACGACCGTGGGGGAGCTGCTCGACGCCTGGCTCGAGCTGTCCAGCGCCGACTTCTCGCCGAAGACGGTCCGCGAAACGTCGGGGATGATCGAGCGGTACCTCCGGCCGGCGCTCGGCGACTTGCCGGTCAACAAGCTCACTGCGGCGACGCTCGACCGCTTCTATCGGTCCATGCTCGACGGCGGTGGTCACGACGGCCGGCCGCTGTCGCCCGGCACCATCCGGCGCGTGCACGGAATTCTGCGGCGTGCCCTCACCCAGGGTGTCCGTTGGGGCTGGCTCGGCGTGAACCCCGCCACGTCGGCGTCGCCGCCCCGGGTCCCGGCGCCGTCGATCAACCCGCCAACGCCGACCGAACTCGCCAGGTTGCAGGCCAGCATCGAGGACGACGATCCGGAGTTCGCGACGTTCGTGCGGCTGTCGGCGATCACCGGCGCTCGCCGCAGCGAGATGCTCGGTCTCCGCTGGACCGATGTTGATCTCGAACGGTCCGTGCTCACGATCAGCCGCGGTCTGGTCATGGGGCCCGACGGGCTCGTCGAGAAGGACACCAAGACGCACCAGGTCCGACGGGTCGCACTCGATGCCGCCACGGTCGAGTCCCTGCGAGCGCACCGCAAGGTCGTCGAGCAACGCGCTGCACGGTTCGCCGGCCACGTCGACGCCGACGCCTTCGTCTTCGCCAGCGACGTCTGCGGCCGTATCCCGTGGTTCCCGGACTCGGCATCGCGTCGATTCCGTCAGGCCTGCCAGCGGATCGACCTTCACGGCGTGCGGCTGCACGACCTCCGCCACTACGTCGCCACTCGGTTGCTGGCGGCGGGTGTTGACGTGAGAACAGTCTCGGGACGACTCGGACACCGCAACGCAGCGACGACCCTGAACGTCTACGCCCACTTCGTCCCCGAGACCGACCAGGAGGCCGCCGAGGTTCTCGCCCGCCTGATCTCGCCCGATGAATCAGACGCCTCTCCACGATGACACTCAAGTTGCCGGTGTCACTGGTCTTGGCCTCACACGCTGCGCGGCTCGTTCTGCACGATCACCAACACCAATGGCCAGCCGGACTAGTTACGCAAAGATGCCCGTGTGTCGATGCAACCCACCCCGCGGGACGAAGGGTCAGTTGCATTGGCACGCCGTCAGCGTCAGGCCGTGGGATGAGCGTCACCCGTCCGCGCCGCTATCTGCGGCGGGCGCTGCCCGAGCACGCAGCTGTGCGACGGCGTCAGGATTCCGTGCGATGACCCCACCTGGCCACGCGGTGAGAACGCGTGCTGATCCGTCGAGCTCGCTCACGCCTGCCGGAGTCGTGAACTCATACACGTCTCCCCATCCGGCGCGCTCGGTGGCGAACACCAGATACCTGTGGGTCGACTCGCGTCCGCGCAGGCCGCTTACGAGTATTGGAAAAAACTCCGACTCGACGCGTTGCGCGTCAGCACCTGGCAGCAACATCACAGCCGGAACTGCGACGGTCACCGTCTCGCCCACGTGGACCGACTCTGAGAAGGCTTCCTCGACCTCGAAGACAATGCCGTCGTACGACAACGAAGCGACTGCTCCCGGCTCCTCAGCGTTCGGCCCAACGCGGACGACGTCCTGACGCACCGAGACCAGTCGCCCAACGAACCCCAACTCGGCAAAGCTGGAGAGTTCGGACACGTCGCCGAACTCGACCCAGGAGATGAGTGTCGGGCTGGGCCACCACTCCAGCGACTCGTCGACCAAGCGCGACCCGGGCTGATCGGGTGCTTGCGTGGTCGGTCTCGCAACTGTGGACTCGTTCGCGGTGGCCCCACTCTCGGGCGGCAGCGCTTGACTCGATGGTGGACCCACGCTCGCGTTATCACTGCCACATGCGGCCGCTATAAAGCCGACGACGAGAACCCAGGCTGACTTGTTGAGAATCGAGCGCATACGAATCGGTCTCCCTGTAGCCCACGGACTCACGGGTAGCTTGCATTAATAGTTGCGACTTCCCACCAACCAAGACGAGAGTTCTGCCCGGAGGTCATACAACTAGAGCCAGTAGTCCCACCATCGTTGAAACCGACCGTATGGCCGAGCTCGTGACAGACAAGATTGTTCTTCATGTGACTCGGAAGATTCTGAGTTAGCGAGCGCTCGTTGATCCGAATTGCGAAGCGATCGCACTTGTTTCCTGCAACAGGAGCCGTGCAAGACGTCTCGGCGTAGGCCGACGTATTGGTCAAGTCAGGGGTGACAAAATAGACGACGTCGACAGTACTCGCTGGCGTCGCCGAATAGGTAAACGTCAGATCCGTCGGCTCGTAGCGGCTCTCACCCCCGGGGCCGGCGAATCGCCAGTTCCAGACGCTTACCATGCTAGGATCGGTCTCTGACGTCGACCAGAGATGGTTGACGTCGTTCGCGAGCCGAAGGTTGAAGGGGGCGGCCCCGGCTGGGGTCCCGCTACAGCAGGGCAGGGTTCGCGAGGTGTTGGTCGAGAAGATGATCGAGGAGTTGGTGTTAAAGATCTGAAGATTTCCATCGTCCGTCAAGACCATCGTTGAGTTTGGATTGCCTGCTGTACCAGAATTCCAGAGCGCGACACCGTTCGTAGCGTACACAACGAGGTTTCCGTCCGGCTGAAAGACGGCACTGGCGCCAGGGTGCCCCCACGTATTGGTGTGCCAAACCGCAGTGGAGTACGGAAAATACGAAAATGTATGATACAGCACGAAGTTGCCGTCGGTCTGCATGGTTAGAACTGTGTTGGCAGCGCTGTACATGGCGTATCCAGGACCCATGATGTACTCAGGCTGTGTACGAAATGGCGATGCGGATGCCACGCCTGACGTGACAAGCGGTAGCGCGAGGCACACGGCGGCCGCAACACATCTGATCGCACGGGACAGGCGAGGACACGCCCGAGACCTGAGCTCGGCCGAGATCGGACTCTCGTCGCCCAGTCCGACACGAACCATGCGCCGTTCCGTTGCGAAGTAGAAGTCCAACTTCATAGCGAAGGACCGTAGTCCTGTTCATTGCCTCGGTCTAGCGAAGCTCTATTCCGGGCTTGGTGGGGCTTTCGGCGAGTTACGCCACGTAGGGCTCCAACGTGGCGACGATTGCTTTGAGGCCGACGGGGGTCTGGTACGGCAGGTCAGGGTTTGGTCCTGTCAGGCAGTTGTAGCAAAACGGCGGGTTGATTCGGATGTAGAGGTGGTCGACTTCGACGGTCGCCATCCAGACGTTCGGCGCGCCGGGCGGGCAGTCGTCGCTGTTGAGTTGCCCCCATCCGGTGCGTTGGCCGGGGGGTGCAGGGCCGAAGAACTCGTCGGGGACGTAGCGGCCGATGAGTCGCGCTTCGCCCGGACCTGCGATGAGCTCGGTGACGGTGCAGGGCGAGTCGAACAACTCGGAGGCAACGTCGAGCATCTGGTCGGGTTGGCTTCCGGGTTGGACGGCGTTGAGGTCGAAGACCTGGATGCGGACGCCCAAGTAGTCGAGATCGACCATGCCCGGCTGGTAGGACGACATGTAGAGCTCGATCGGGGCGAAGCCGGCGGGCGCGAACGTCGATCCGATCCACCATGGGGTGAACGTGGCTTGGTCCAAGCCGACCAGACGATCGTCGTCGACGTCATCGGCGACCTCGAGCGGGTGCAGCATGCGTTCGTGTTGGATCGATGCAAGTCGTTCCGCTTCGCTCGTTGCGCCCGAGCCGTGGTCCATACGGATGACGGCCACGGCCCCGATCAGCGCGCCGACGCGCCAGCCGACGATCGCGGAGGTGTCAGCTCGCGACGCTGCAGCGATGGTGTCGTCGCCGGGGCTTCGCCGTGGCATCAGTGCTCCGAGCGGCTCTCCGTTGCAGCAATCCAGTCCGTAGTAGCGCACGAGGCCGGTGAACCCTTCGGTGGTGATTGCCAGGCGAGCCAGATCAGTGGACGGGAATGAGACTACGACGCTGTCGATGAACACGTCGGGTGCTTCGAGTTGAACGAGGCATCCGGTAACGCCACCGCGCGCGTTGCCCACCACGTCGAGAAACGCATCAGTGCCGCCCTCGGTGCTCAGCGGTCCGCCGCACGAACTGTCGTCGCCCACGGTTGCCCCTTCGGGCCCGTCTGGCAGATGCAGCACCATGCCCGACATCGCTGCGCCGTCAGGACCGCTGACCGGGCCGCCGGATCCAGCATCAGGATCCTCGCCACATCCCACGGCGACGAGCCACCCTGCCGCGAGCAGCCGGACGCCGAGGTTCCCGGGCCGCGACCGGCGAGCGCTGCTCGGCTCGGGAGCAGAACGAACCACCACCCGCTCAGCAGACCACACCGCGCGGTTCGATGCAACAGCATTCTGTGCACGACTCGGCTCGCGCCCCGATGTGATCCGGCGTTGCCCTGAACGTTGAGGCCGGGCAGTGGCACCGGGCCGGGCTCGGGGCGGGTCGCTGTACCGAGTCGGCGACACATGGGTGATCCTCGCGGCGCGCACCGTGGCGGGCGGGACAGCGACCCTGGCGTTGAGGAGCGGTCCGACGTACTGCTGGGGCGGCGATGCCCGCCGGTCGGAGTCGGCGCCGAGCGCGTTCACGAGACGTAAGGATCGGTAGTTGACGCGGCTCGCGTGACTCGTCGTGGGAGTGTCGGTGCTAGGGCCGAGTTCGGCGGTGACGATGTCATCGGTGGCCTGCGCGGGCAGGCAGGGTGGTCGTACGTGTCGTCCGATTGTTCCCCGGGGTGGGCGCGGGTGACCCCGTTCTCTGCTGTGGCACCGAGGTTGTTGTCACGAATCGCGTTCTCGGGAGGCATGTGATTGCGCGTGGTTTCAGTCGTTGTGGCCGCAGGTTCGCCGTCAGTGGGGTGGGGGACCGATGTGACGGGGTGTGACGCGCGTGTCCCAGCACGGTCATTGATGGGTGAGGAGCGATGAAGAGCCACCGCACGATACCGAGAGGCCCGGCGCCCGATTGGTTCACGGTCGAGGAGTACGCCGCGATCTACGACCTTGGTCGTCAGACCGCGTACGGGCGGGTGCGCCTGTTCGTGTCGTCGGGTGGTCGTGCGGGGATGCCGTGTGAGTTGCACGGCAAGCAGTACCGGATCTCGCGGTACGAGATCGAGCGCCGGCTCGGTGGCCCGGTCACGTGGCCGATCCCCGGCTACCACCCCGAATCCGACACTCCAGCGCCTGAACCGGACGCGCCGTCGACTCGTCGCGCACGTCGCAAGCGCCCGCCCGACGATCCCGATCAGCCCCAGTTGTTCATCGCCTGACCACTCCCAGTAGCGCCATGCCGCAACTACCCGATTCCCCTTCACGAATTTGCACCATGGTGCGGGAGCCGGCGTGTGCGTCACGCCGGCGGTGCCGGCCGTGCTGAGTGTGTGGAAGCTCGCCCACGGCCAGGAGGCCTACTACCTCGAGTCCGTCGCCCGGGGCGTCGAGGACTACTACGTCGGCGGCGAAGCACCCGGCCGATGGATCGCATCGAGCGACACGATCGGCGTCGCCGGCGAGGTGTCACCGGAGGACCTGCGGGCGGTGTTGTCGGGCCGTGACCCGACGTCGGGGACACGGCTCGGTCAGCCGCACAAGGTGCCTGGGTTTGATCTGACGTTCCGGGCGCCGAAGTCCGTGTCCGTGTTGTTCGGACTCGGTGATGAGGGCGCCGCCCGTCAAGTGCGTGACGCGCACGATCAGGCGGTCGAGGCGGCGTTGGAGTGGGCGGAGCGTCACGTGGTCTGGTCGCGTCGCGGGCATGGCGGCACCCGGCAGGTGCGCGGTCAGGGGTTGATCGCGGCGGCGTTCCGGCATCGCACGTCGCGCAATGGTGATCCGCATCTGCACACGCATGTGTTGGTGCCGAACATGGTGCTCGGCGTGGACGGGAAGTGGGCGACGATCGACGCCCGGTGGGTGTACACGTCGGCGAAGACGATCGGCTACCTG
>CAZREK010000084.1:0-9110 GCA_964598965.1 uncultured Bifidobacterium sp.
ACCGCTTGGGCCACACCTGGTCCTCCAGGAAGATGCCCGTCGCGCCCGCCTGCGCCCACAGATCCACCGTGCGTGCCGTGTTCAGCGGGTTGCCGTAGCCGGTGTCGGCGTCGGCCACCACGTCGAGGCCAGGGTTCGCCGCGCACACCCGTCTGGCGACCTCCGCCATCTCGGTTTGGGTGAGATAGCCGATGTCGGGCACGCCGAGGAGCGTGCCACTGACGGCGTAGCCGCTGATGAACGCGGTGTCGAACCCAGCCCGGTGCACCAGCCGCGCGCTCAGCGCGTCCCACACGCCGGGCATCAGCACCGACGTTCCCGCGTCGAGGCGAGCGCGAAGGGTTGACGCGCTCATGTCGAGGTCAGACGGTGCGGCCGAGGAACGAGAGGAACTCGGTCTGCACGTCGGCGCCGTCGACGGTGATCTTCGGGCCGAACACGCCGGGCCGGCGAATCATCTCGTCCATCGGCTTCATGCCCGAGTACGCGCCGCGCACCATCTCCTCGTCGAGGCGCTCGTCGCCACCAACCGCGCGAGCGAGGTCCCAGGTGTGCACGAGCACGTCGTTGGCGACGAGGCGGCCGAGCAGGTCGGCCGCGGGCATGGGACCGAACGGCCCGTTGATCGAAGCGCTGAGATCGGCGGTGGTGAGCACGGCGTTGAAAGCGGAGAGCGTCGCGTTCCAAGCGGCGACGATGTCGTCGTCCGCCTCGATCTGGGTGCGCTCGCTGCCGGTGAGCGAGGCGGTGATGCCCTTCAGGTTGTTGCCGACGTGAACCACCACGTCGCGGGCCGTCCAGCCCTCGCACGGCGAGGCGTTGCCCCACGAGTTCGCGGGTGCGGCTTGGACACGCTTGTCGAATTCGCCGACGAGGAACGTGACGCGATCGATGATCTGCTGGCTCATGAGGGCGGACGGTACACCACTAGCGTTGCCCCCACCGGCCCGGGTGGCGGAATTGGCAGACGCGGGGGGCTTAAACCCCCCTTCCCGAAAGGGAGTGTGGGTTCGAGCCCCACCCCGGGCACCGGCAATGTGGTGGTCAGCCGCCGTGACAGACTCGGGAGATGAACGGGCGAGCGGTGAGCAGGCGGGATCTCTTGCGCTGGTCGGCGATCGGAGCGGGTGCCGTGCCGTGGGCGGCGGTCCTGGCGGCGTGCGCCGACGGCGGTGGGAACGCGAGCGGACCCACGTCCGCTGCAGCCACCGCCCAGACACCGACGAGTTCGGTCGCGCCATCCACGACGCTTGCCTTCGACCCCGGCGTGCCGTGGTGGCTGCAGGCCAACTTCGCGCCGGTGATGGACGAGGTCGACGCGACGAACTTGGTGGTCCGCGGGGCGCTGCCCCCCGACCTCGACGGGCTGTACGTGAAGAACAGCTCCAACCCGCCGCGCTCCGACAGCCCGCACTGGTTCTTCGGCGACGGCATGGTGCACGGTGTGCGCCTGGGCGGCGGCCAGGCCGAGTGGTACCGCAACCGGTGGGTGCGCACCGAGCCGTTCCTCGCCGGTGCAAGCTTCGGGCAGTCCGCCCCCGGCGGCGCCAACAGCCAGTCCAACGTCAGCGCGCTGTGGCACGGCGGCAAACTGCTGACCAGCGGCGAGGTCGGGTTCCCGTATCAACTGAACCCGACGGACCTGTCCACGATCGGTGCCCACGACTTCGACGGCGTGCTGCCCTCGTCGTTCACCGCCCACCCGAAGATCGACCCGGCGACCGGCCGCATGCACGCCTTCGGCTACGGCTTCACCCCGCCGTACCTCCACTACTACGTCATCGAACCGGACGGCACGATGTCGTCGGTGCAGCCGCTGGAGTTGCCGCGCGGGGTGATGATGCACGACTTCGCGATCACCGAGACCGACGTCGTCTTCTGGGATCTGCCCGTGGTGTTCAACATGGACCTTGCCATCCAGTCGATCAATGATCCGGACTCGGGCGTGATGCCGTTCGTGTGGCAGCCGGAGGTCGGTGCGCGCATCGGGGTGATGCCGCTGGGTGGCCCCACGTCCGCCGTCCGCTGGTTCGATCTCGACGAGCCGTGTTACGTGTTCCATTCCGTCAATGCGTTCCGTGACGGCGACGAGGTCGTCATCGACGTGTGTCGCCTGTCGTCGATGTTCGCCGCGGACCAGACCGGCATCGGCGGCGACACGTCATTGCGCCGATGGTCGGTCAACACCGTTGGTGGGACGGTCCGCGACGAAGTGTTGGAAGTCGATGACCCGGGCGAACTGCCCACGCGCGACCCGCGGCGCGTCGGCCGCCGGCATCGTCACGGCTACCTCGTCGGCGGTCGCACCAACCCGAACACCGTGGACCTCGCCGCCGTCATCAAGCACGACT
Source organism: uncultured Bifidobacterium sp. (assembly GCA_964598965.1). Lineage (GTDB taxonomy): Bacteria > Actinomycetota > Acidimicrobiia > Acidimicrobiales > Ilumatobacteraceae > UBA668. Next base: position 2,352 of record CAZREK010000084.1, read on the forward strand.
TCCACGCAGGCGAGCGCGTCAAGTGGGACCCCGGCCCCACGCGTCACTGCACCGAGCCGTACTTCGTGCCCGGCGATGCCAGCGATCTGGCCGACGACGCGGGGTGGCTGCTGACGTTCGTGCATGACGACGCCTCCGGCGAGAGCGTGCTCGCCGTGCTCGACGCCACCGATGTGGCAGCAGGGCCGGTGGCCGAGGTCGTGATGCCGCAGCGTGTGCCGTACGGCTTTCACGCCACGTTCATCCCGGCTGACGAGTTGGGCTGACGAGTTGGGGTGAGGCGTTGGGCTGAGCCGCGCACGCGCCGAGTAGATTCCTGCCGTGCAACGGGAACGTAGAGCGCTTGCAGCACTGGTCTCCCTCGCTTTCGCGTTGCGACTGACGTGGGTACTGGTGGCGTCTCGCGCCGACTTCGCCGCCAACGACTCGCTCTTCTACTGGATGAACGCGAACAGCCTCGCTCACGGCGACGTGTACAGCCAGACGCCCGGTATCGCCTCGGCGCGCTGGCCACCCGGGTACCCCGCGGTGCTGTCGGTCCTGGTGCGCATCTTCGGACATCACCCCATTGCGGGCGAGATTCTCAACGCGGTGCTCGGTGCCGTCACCGTGCTGCTGCTGTACCTGTTGGTCAAGCCGTACTTCGGCAAGCGGGTCGCGTTCATCGCCGCTTCGATGTTGTGTGTCATGCCGGGTCCGATCCTGTGGACCGACCTGCTGATGACCGAGACGTTGTTCACCTTGATGCTGGTCGCCTTCTTCCTGCTCGTGCTGCGGTCCCGTCCGTCCTTCCGCTGGGCGGCGATCATCGGGGTGTACGTCGGGCTGGCCACGCTCACACGCAGTGAAGCGCTCATCTGGCTGACGGTGCCGCTGGTGCTGTGGGCGCGAGAGATCGGCTGGAAGAAGGTGCTGCCTCGCCTTGCCGTGACAGGCGCGACCGTGCTGCTGGTGCTGATGCCCTGGACGATTCGCAACTCGCGAGCGATGGGTTCGTTCGTGATGCTCTCCACCAACGGTGGTCAGACGCTGTGGGCCGGTCACAACCCGAATGCGGACGGCATGCAGAACTACCCGAGCCCGGAGTTGGAGGCCAGCTTCGGCACCGGTGCGGAGTGGGAGATCAACTGGTACAAGGGCCTTCAGGGCGACGCAGTGCACTACATGCTGACCCATCCGCTCCGCGAGCTGGAGCTGATCCCGCTGAAGCTGATCGCCCTCAACCGAGGCGACTCGAATGCGTTCGACTGGCTCAACCAGGAACCGAACCGCACGTTGGGGTCCACTGCCACGGCCTATGTCTCCGCGATGGCTGACTTCGCGTGGTTCGTGCTGCTGGCACTCACGTTGGTCGGCGTCGTCGGGTTGCACCGGTCCCTGTGGCGAACCCGCTTGATGGTCGGGATCACCGCGGCGTTCGGCACGGCCCTGTTCGTCTACGGGTTCCTGTACTACGGGAACTACCGCTATCGCCTGCCGTACGAGCCGTTGATGATGGTCGTTGCCGCGTTGGTGGTGGACCGTGGCTGGCGTGGCCTGGCAATCATCCGAGCCGCCGACGCCGACGCCGACGCCGGTGCTGCCGACAACGGTCGGCCGGGCAACTAGGCCTTCTTGACCGGCGGGTCGGGGTAGCTGGCGTACTTGGTGATGATGTCGTCCGGTGTGGCGACCATCCGCTGGTATTCATCGGCGGCGTACACGAGGTGCGGCTTGGCCGGGTCGATCGGCGGTTGTGCCACCGGTTGGTCGGTAGGCGCGAACGCGGGCGGGTTCATGAACCGCTGCATGTCATCGGCGGTGATGCCGGCGGCGCTGCACACCGCTGGGTCCACCCACGATGCGCCGTCCACCGCTTCGGCGGACCATGCAGCCTCCAGCGCCAGACCCTCCGGCCCGGCGAAGTAGATCGACTGGCACATGCCATGGTTGATCGGCCCGAACACGTTGACGCCGCGCGAACGAATGCGGTCGCGCAACGCCAGCAGTTCGGCCTCCGTGTTCACCTTGAATGCGAGGTGCTGCAGAGTGCCCGGCGCGCTGACACCGGCACCGTTGCCCGCGTGGGTGATGCCGACGGTGGATGTCACCGACTCCACGCCCGGCACCATGCACAACGCCAGGTAGCACGTGTCGTTCAGCTTGAGGAAGCCGTGCCATGCTCCCGGCACACCGTGCATGTCGAACAACCCGACGAGGGGCATCCCGAGCACATCGGAGAAGAACTCGATCTGGCCCTTCATGTCGTTGGTCATCAGCGCGATGTGGTGGACACCCGACGGTTCTGCCATGGAAGGAGAACGTAACCGATGGCGAACATCGAGCGCATCGCCTACCCGATCGTGTTCTCCGAGGTGGAGACGTTCAAGGAGACCTACGGCGGCGTGGCCGGCCAAGTGGTGCTGGAGGCACACCTCGTGCGGCCGGTCGACTCGCTGTCGGACACGGTGCTGGTGTTCATGCACCCGATCGGTGGTGGCTCGTACCTGCCGATCGTGTCCGCGTTGGCGCGGGCGGGTCATCACGTGATCTACGCCAACAGCCGCTATCGCGGCGTGGACTCCGCACTCATCATGGAGAAGGTGCTGGTCGACCTCGGCGCCGCCATTCGCCACGCGAAGGAGAAGCTCGGCTATTCCAAGGTGGTGCTCGCCGGGTGGAGCGGTGGCGGGTCGCTGTCGCTCTACTACCAGGAGCAGGCCGAACACACATCGGTCACCGAGACGCCCGCAGGCGATCCGATCGACCTCGCCGCAGCGCGCCTGATCCCCGCAGACGGGATCATCGTCGTCGCGGCCCACACCAGCCGCCATCGTGTGCTCACCGACGGTCTGGACCCCAGCATCATCGACGAGCACGACCTGTCGCGACGCGACGCGCGGTTCGACCTGTTCGATCCATCCAACCCTGCGCAGCCGCCGTACTCGGCGGACTATCTCGCCGAGTTCCGCGCCGCGCAGATCGAGCGCAACCGCCGGATCACATCTTGGGTGCAGGACACGCTGGCCGAGCTGCGCGCCACCGGTCACCCCGGTGAGGAACGTGGTTTCGTCGTGCACGGCACCTGCGCCGACCCGCGTTGGCTGGACATCACCATCGACCCCAACGAGCGCCCCGCCGGTCACTGCTGGCTGGGCGACCCGGCGGTCGCCAACCACGGCCCCACCGGGCTGGCTCGCTTCTGCACCTTGCGCAGTTGGCTGTCGCAATGGAGCTGGGACCTCGCCCGCGGCGACGGGCTGCGCGCGGCGGCCAACATCAGCATCCCTGCACTCGTGGTGTGGCACGGGGCGGACGACGTGTGCGTGCCGGTCCATTCCACCGGCATCTACGACGCCATTCGCCATGACGACAAAGAGCTGGTGGGCATTCCTGGCGCCACCCACTACTACATCGGCCCGGGCCAGGCCGAGCACTTGCAGACGGCCGTCGAACAGTGCGGCCGCTGGTTGGCGGCGCACGGCTTCGCCGAGGGCAGCCAGTAGATTCGCTGCGTGCCGACCGAACGCCGACGCCTGCTCCTGCTCTTCCTCGCCGCGTTGGCGATCCGGCTCGCCTGGGTGTTGTCGGTCAGCCGCGGTGGCATGGCCTGGAACGACGCGCTCTTCTACCACCAGAACGGTTACAACCTGGGCCACGGCAAGACGTACGGCAACTTGCAGGGCAAGCCGTTCGCCTCGTGGCCCCCTGGCTACTCAGCCATGCTCGCCGTGATGTACCGCATCTTCGGTTTCCGCGAAGTCGTGGGTCAGGTGTTCAACGCGTTCGCCGGCGCGCTGACCGTGCCGTTGCTCTACAAGCTCGTGCGTGCCCCGTTCGGCGCGCGTGTCGCGCTGATCGCCGCTTCCATCCTGACGGTCATGCCCGGCCCGATCCTGTGGACGGACATGATCCTCACCGAGACCGTCTACACGTTGCTGCTGGTGGTCTTCTTCCTGCTGCTCATGCGGGCGCAGCCGACCTGGAAGTGGGCGCTCATCCTTGGTGGCTACCTGGGGCTCGTCGCGCTCGTCCGCAGTGAGGCGGTGATGTGGTTCTTGTTGCTGCCGCTCCTGTGGCGCAAACAGTTCCGCTGGAAGGCAATGGTGTCTCACGTGGGGATTGCCGCGGTGGCGATGTTGCTCGTGCTGACGCCGTGGGCGATTCGCAACACCACGACGATGGGGTCGTTCATCCCGCTGTCCACCAATGGGGGTGGAACGCTCTATTCCGGCCACAACCCCAATGCCACGGGGATGCAGTCGTACCCGACGAAGGAAGTCACCGATCAGTACCCGTTCGGCGACAACTGGGAAGTCGAGTTCACGTCCGGTCTGCAGCACCGCGCGATCGACTACATGGTTCACCATCCGGTGCAGGAGCTGATCCTCATCCCGAAGAAGCTCCTCGCGCTCAGCCGCGGCGACTCGTATGCGTTCGAGTGGATCAACCAAGACCCGTACCCCACGGTGGGGCCAGTGTGGGCCACCTACATCGGTGTGGTCGCGGACCTGGCCTGGTTCACCCTGTTGTCGCTGACGTTGGTCGGCGTCTTCGGTCTCGGCCGCACGCTGTGGCGCACCAAGTTGCTGCGGATGATCGGCGCGATGTTCGGCCTCACGCTGGTCCTGTATGGCTTCCTCTACTACGGCAACTACCGCTACCGGGTGCCGTACGAGACCCTCATGATGGTGGTGGCTGCTCTGGTCATCGATCGCGGGTGGCGTGGTCTACAGGCCGCGCGAGCTGCCGATCTCGATCTCGAACTCGAAGTCGCCGCTGCCGTCCCGGCCGACGCCGAGACGGCGGCCGACGCTTCCTAAGCTGCGCGAATGCGCTACCGCAAACTGGGCCGCACCGGCCTCGACGTCTCACCCATCTGCCTCGGCTGCATGAGCTACGGGGTGCCCGATCGCGGCAATCACGCGTGGACGCTCGACGAGGACACCAGCCGCGGGTTCATCCGTGACGCACTCGAGGCGGGGATCAACTTCTTCGACACGGCCAATGCGTACTCCGACGGCACCAGCGAGGAGATCGTCGGCCGTGCGTTGGCGGACATGGCGCGTCGCGAAGAGATCGTGCTGGCGACGAAAGTGTTCATGCCGATGCGGCAGGCGCCCAACAGCGCAGGCCTGTCGCGCAAGGCGATCTTCTTCGAGATCGACCAGAGCCTGCGTCGCCTTGGCACCGACTACGTCGACCTCTACCAGATCCATCGCTTCGACGGCCGTACGCCGATCGAGGAGACGATGGAGGCGCTGCACGACGTGGTGAAGGCCGGCAAGGCGTTGCACATCGGTGCGTCGTCGATGTGGGCCTGGCAGTTCGCCAAGGCGCAGCACGTCGCCCAGGTGAACGGGTGGACACCGTTCGTGACGATGCAGAACCACTACAACCTCGTCTATCGCGAAGAGGAACGCGAGATGCTGCCGCTGTGCGCGGACCTCGGCGTCGCCGCCATCCCGTGGAGCCCGCTGGCGCGCGGCATGCTGACCCGTGACCCAGCGGAGTCAAGTGCCCGCAAGGAGACCGACGAGTTCGGCAAGACGCTGTACCACTCCGCCGACAGCGGCGTGATCGACGCAGTCGCACAGATCGCTGCCGAGCGAGGTGTGTCCCGCGCGCAGGTGGCGTTGGCATGGGTGTCGCGCCACCCTGTGGTGGCCGCGCCGATCGTCGGGGCCACCAAGCCCCAGCACCTCACTGACGCGATCGCGTCGATCGACCTGCAACTCTCGGACGACGAGGTGCGCCGCCTGGAACAGCCGTACACCCCCCAGCCGGTGCAGGGCCACGCCTGATCAGCTGTCTGGTTACAGCGCGAGACGGGCCAGCCACAGCCCGGGTGCATCGAGCTCGGCCGGTGTGGGCAGCGGGTCTGCCGCGCCGAAGGTGTCGATCAGGTGTCCTTCGCCGATGCGATCGGCGGCCCCGGCGGTGAAGGTCTTGCCGCGCTGCACCTGGTCCTGATCGAGGCGCAGGCCGAGCAGTCGTTCCACGAACAAGTCGTCGGGAGAGGTCTCGAGACGACGGCGGCGCACGGCCTCGGCGATTCGCAGCGCATCGCCACCGATCACCCGCGCGGCCACCGAGTCGACCAGGTAGTCCACCGTGCCGACGACGGCGGACACCGCGGCATCGAGACGCGGCGCGAGGTCTTCCTGCTCCGGCGAGCGGACGGCGCCGAGCAACAGGCCCGGATCGGAGAGCAGTTGCTGCATCGCTTGCATCGGGTCGGACGACTCGCTGGACTCCAGCCCGCTGAGGTGCTCGGCGATGGCCGCAGGGTCGGGGCGGAAGCCGCCCACGTAACGACGCACCAACGCGGTGTACTGCTCGCGCAACGTCGGCACGCTGAACAGTGCGTGGCCGATCATCTCCTGCGCCAGCACCCACAAGCGCATCTCGTCCGCGGGCAGGCTCCATTCCTCCGCGAACTGGTCGATGGATGCCGGCACCACCAGCAGCGCGTTGTCGCCTCGTGGGATGGGAAGGTCGTACTGGCCGAAGGTGCTGGTGGCCATGCGACCGACCATCGACCCGACGGCCATACCCATCATCGCCGGCTGCATCATCTGCGTGAGGTTGGCCATCATCGCCACCACCGGATCGCTGCCGCCGTCCTCGTCGGGCGCCGGACGGCGACCGAGCGACGTCGCCATCTCCGTGAACAGCGGACGGTAGGCCTCCAGCGTGCGGTGTGCCCACACCCCGCGGGTGACCGGGGTGACCTCCGGGAACGCGGCCTCGAAGCCGGTGATGTCGCGGACGTGCATC
>CAZREK010000085.1:0-9079 GCA_964598965.1 uncultured Bifidobacterium sp.
TCCCGACTTCCCGACGGGCGGCAGCATCCTCGGGCGCGCCGGCATCATCGATGCCTACCGCACCGGGCGCGGCAGCATCAAGATGCGCGCCAAGGCCACCATCGAGGAAGGCAAGCGCGGCCAGATGCAGATTCTGGTCACCGAGTTGCCGTACCAGACCAGCTGCAACGCCATCGCCAGCCGCATCCAAGAACTGGTCGACGCCGGCGACCTCGATGGCATCGCCGACGTCAACGACGCTTCGGCGGCGGCCGAAACCAGCCTGGTCATCACCCTGAAGCGTGACGCCAACGCCAACGTGGTGATGAACAACCTGTTCAAGCTCACCGCGCTGCAGACCAGCTTCCCGGTCAACATGGTCGCTCTCGTGGACGGTGTGCCGCGCACCCTCAACCTCGCCCAGGCGCTGGAGGGCTACGTCCGTCACCAGATCGAGGTCATCACTCGCCGCACCGAGTTCCGCCTGGCGAAGGCGCAGCGCCGCGAGCACATTCTCGAAGGCCGCATCAAGGCACTCAACGTCATCGATGCGATCATCGCTCTCATCCGCGCCAGCGACGACGCGGCGGCGGCGAAGGCCGGCCTGATGGCCAAGCCCTACGAGTTCAGCGAGATCCAGGCCACCGACATCTTGGAGATGCGCCTCGCACAACTCACTCGCCTCAGCCGCATCGACCTCGAGACCGAGGTCCAGGACGTGCGCGCCAACATCAAGGAGCTGCAGAGCATCCTCGCCAGTGACAAGAAGCTGCGTGGTGTGATCAAGACCGAGATGTCGGCGATCAAGGAAGAGTTCGCCACGCCGCGCGTGTGCCAGATCACGTTCGACTCGGGCGACATGAGCATCGAAGACCTCGTCGACGACAAGGAACTGGTCGTCGTGATGACCGAGGCTCAGTACGTGAAGGCGGTGCCGGCCGCCTCCTTCAAGACGCAGGGCCGCGGTGGCCGTGGCGTCAGTGGCGCCAAGCTGAAGTCGGAGGACATGGTGCGCCATGTCATCTTCACCACGGCGCACGCCTACCTGCTGTTCTTCTCCAACCGCGGCAAGGTCTACCGCCTGCGGGCGCTCGATCTGCCCGAGCGCGAGCGCACGGCCAAGGGCATGCCCATCGTCAACCTGCTGCCGTTGCAGGCCGGCGAGAACATCCAGGCCATCATCGACACCCGCGACTTCGCCGGCGAGCGCTACCTGTTCTTCGCCACCCGCCAAGGTGTGGTGAAGAAGACCGCGTTCGACGAGTACGACAACGGTCGCCGCGACGGTTTGATCGCGGTGAACCTGCGTGACGGCGACGAGCTGGTCCGCGTCATCGAGACCAGCGGCACCGACGACATCTTCATGGTCAGCCGCAAGGGCACCACCATCCGCTTCAACGAGGACGAGGTCCGCCCGATGGGTCGTGCCGCGGCCGGCGTGCGCGGCATGAAGCTGAAGGCCGGCGACGAGGTCGTGTCCTGCGACGTCGCTCGCGACGATGTCGCCATCCTGATGGTCACCGAGGCCGGCTACGGAAAGCGCACTCAGCTCGACCGCTTCAACGTGCAGGGTCGCGGTGGTCAGGGTGTCATCGGCATCAAGCTCACCGGCAAGAAGGGTCAGGTCGTGGCCGCCTTCATGGTCGGCCTCGACGACGAGATCGTCGCCGTCTCCAGCGGCGGCGTGATGATCCGCATGCCAGTGCGCGACATCAGCTCACAGGGGCGCGACGCCACCGGTGTGCGGGTGATGAGCCTCGACAAGGACCAAACTGTCGCGTCGGTGGCCCCCATCCTGGCCAGCGACGACGAGTGACGCAGCTCATCGGCAACTGATCGGCGTTTCGACGCCCACCTCGCGGCTCGGCCGCCCGACATTCCTCGAACCCTGCAGGGAGCGAGACATGCGGACAGAACACGACCGCGGCAACGCGGTGCTGGTCATCCTCGCCGTCGTGGCGCTGGCCGCCGCGTGCACCATGGCGTTGGCGCGGATGGCGGTGACAGCTGCTCACCGCGACGATGCGCAAACGGCAGCCGATGCCGCGGCACTGGCCGCCACCACTGGCGGCCGCGCGGCCGCCGAACGGTTGGCGACTGCGAACGGAGCGGTGCTGATGGAGTACCGCCGGCTCGACCGAGCGACTGTGGAGGTCGTGGTGCGGTGTGCAGGCGCGACCGCTACCGCGCGAGCAACCCGCGCCCCTGAGCGCACGGTGGCTGCCTACACTCGCGACGTGGACGACGGCCAGATTCCCTCCGACGAGGCCGACGCGCCGTCCGCCGAGGAGATCGACCGCGACCCTGAGGCATTTCCCGGTCGGCGTCCGTCCGTTCGCCAACAGCGCACGGCCGACGGCGGGCACCCGGCCGCTCGGCAGCGGCAACGGACCGTACCCCCGCCGCCGATGCTCAGCCAGCCCGAGCCCTCCACCGCGGCCGACGACCTCGACCGCCTGTTGGACAAGGGTCCAGTGGTGCTGCCCCAGATCGTTCCTGCGGAGCAACCCGACGAGCCGCCCACTTCCGCGCCGGCCCTGCCGTGGTTGCCCGAGTCACCGTGGTCAGAGGCCCGCGACCCGGTCGCTCCTCCCACCGACGTCACCGCCCGTGCTGTGCGCCCGACCGCCCCGGTCACCGATGCCGCGCCACGAGTTCGCCGCGTCACTCGCGTCATCCGCCATGTGGACACCTGGAGCGTCTTCAAGGTTGCGCTCGTGTTCAACCTGTTCTTCTACGTGGTGCTGCTGACAGCCGGTGTGCTGCTGTGGCAGGTGGCCCAGAACACCGGAACGGTCGACAACGTCGAGCGCTTCTTCGAGAACTTCGGCTGGCAGAGCTTCCAGTTGAAGGGCGGCGAGATCTTCCACAACGCGTGGGTGGCCGGCCTGTTCATCCTCATCGGGATGACCGGCCTTGCCGTCCTCCTGGCGACGTTGTTCAACCTGATCACCGACCTCGTCGGCGGAATACGGGTCAGCGTGCTGGAGGAGGAAGTCGTCGCTCGTGAGGATCGCGGCGTGAACGTCTCCCGAATTGCCGTGCTCGAGCGCCTCGAACGGCTGGGCCGCGGCCGCGGTTGAGGGTTTTCGCCACCTTCCGCTAGCCTTGCTTCCCGCTACCGGGGCTATAGCTCAGTCGGTTAGAGCGCATCCCTGATAAGGATGAGGTCACAAGTTCGATTCTTGTTAGCCCCACCGGTACGAATCCCCTGGCCGTCGGCACTCGCCGAGCAGCCAGGGGATTTGTCGTTTCCCGCGAACTTCAGCCGAACGGTCAGGCCGCCTTGCGGTACATGTGAACGCCGGTGAGAACGATCCACAGCGCCCACACCAGGAAGCTGATGAACCCGACCGCCATGATCGCCGACGAGTCGGTCATCGTCCCCGCCGAACCGATCACGAACCCGACGCCGGCGAGCAGGCCGATTCCGGCATGCCAGCTGGGCAGCCACTTGGTGCGCAGCGCCTGCAGGTTGGTGGCGAACAGGTGTGTGGCCACAAAGGCACCGGCCATTGCCATCAACACGCCGGACAGGGCGTAGAAGAACCCGCTCGACTCGCCGAGCTCGTCGATTCGCATGGCGACCACGGACTGCACACCGGCCGAAGCCGTCCAGAGCGCGCCGGAGGCGATCAAGCCTGCAGCCGACACCACCCCAGCTCGGGAGCTGCCATTCTCGGCGTTCGACATGTTGCGCCAGATGGTGCCCAGGAACCACAACATGAAGATCACCGATATGGCCCCGAGAAACGCACCGGTCTTGATGCCTGACTCCTTGTCGACGAACCAGTTCATGACCTTGGTGTTGCTGTCGGAGCTGGCCGGCGGTGAACCCATGAGCGCGGACCCGATGATGTTCAGGACCACGAACACGAGACCGGCGAGCGCGCCGTACTTCTCCATCCTCTTGTCGTCCACACAAACCCCCATTCGGTTGAACCGGCCCCGATCGGAGACCGGTGGCACCACTGTAGGTGGTCAAGAACCCTGCCTTGTGCCATTGTGAAGCACGCTGCGTGAAAGCAGATCGCAACTTCGACGAACGACCAAACCTGCAGCACGGCAGCGGCGTGACATGCGGCAATCCAGCTACAAGGAGTCGTACATGTCCCGTCCCACCCAAGCCACCCGCTCGCGGCGCACCGTCGCCACTCTGATCGGCGCAGCGATTCTGGCGGCAGCCGTGCCCGCCGCCGTGTTCGCCAAGGAGATCACCAGCGGTGGCACCACCGCGTCGACCGCCTGCCAGCCGGTCACCAGCCTGAGCTACAAGGGTGACGCACGCGTCGGTGAGACCGGACTGGCCTCCATCGCCATCTCCTACGGCGTGAAGCCGTGCACCAACGGGCAGAGCGTGACGGTCGCAGTGGAGGTGTACGAGTACGCCAACCCGGCAGCAGTCGCCTATGCCGACAACATAGCGCCGCAGAGTGGCAAGTTCACCGTCTTCGGCGTGAAGGTGCGCACCAGCTACGTGGCCAAGGTCAGCGTTTTCGACGCCAGCACCGGCAATCTCGTCGGCTCGATGAGCATCTTCGCCGCCGCCGTCCCCAAGGGAGTCTGAGCCGCGAGCGCCCACCTGCGCTGCCACCGCCCTACACTGCCGCGGCATGAAGATGCTGCGCCGGGCGATCGTCGCCGTCACCATGGCTGGGGCGATCTTCGGCGCCCTGCGTGTCCGCGGCAAGGGCGGTGTGCCGCCGCAGGTGGGCGGGTGGCGGGAAGTCGACATTCCCGCCCGATGAACGCTCAGCCGATCGTCGGTCTGGTGGGCCACGGGGTCACCGGCAGCCGCGTCGCCGGGCATCTGCTGGAGCGCAACCTGCGTGTCGCGGTGTACGACCCGGTGCCCTGCCCGCCGCGACCCGGTCTGGTCCGCGTGGATTCGGCCGCCGACCTGACGACCTGCGACGCAGTCGTGTTGTGCACGCCGCGTCCGCAACTGGCCACCGCCGAACGGTTCCTTCGCGGCCGAGTGCCCGTGGTGGCGGTGGCCGACGACCTTGACGATCTCGTCGGCCTGGTGCGTCTGCAGTCCGTCGCAGTGGAACACGGGGTGCCGCTGGTGGTGGGGGCCGGGATGGCGCCCGGGCTGTCCGGTCTGCTGGCCCGCTATGTCGCCGATCAGGTACACACGGTGGAAGAACTGCATGTCGCCATCCACGGAACGGCCGGGCCGGCGTGCGCGCACCAGCACCACCGTGCGCTGGGCGACACTGCGCTCGGGTGGCACGACGGTGAGTGGACCGAGCCGCCGGGCGGCAGCGGCCGCGAGCTGGTGTGGTTCCCCGAGCCGATCGGCGCGCACGACTGCTACCGCGCCGCGGTGGGCGACCCGATGCTGTTGCGGCGCGCCTTCCCGCAGGCCCTGCGTGTGTCCGCCCGCGTGTCGGCCACCCGCCGCGACCGCCTCACCGCCCGGCTGCCGATGCTCACCCCGCCGCACCCGGCTGGCGACCTGGGCGCGGTCCGAGTCGAGGCCCGCGGTGCCGGCCCCGACGGCGAACGCGTCACCGTCATCGCAGGAGCGGCAGGTCCCACCGGCAACCTGGCCGGTGCCGTTGCCGCAGCCTGTGCACTGGCCTTGGTGCACGACACGATCGAGCCAGGCGTTCACAGCACCGCGTGCGCGCATCTGGCCGAACTCGGCCTGCTGCACGACGTGACCACGATGGGTGTGAAGGTGCAGGAGTTCACCGGGGTCGCGAGAGCTACCAGCTGGTAACTTGGCAGTGATGGCCGAGTTGCAGACGCCGTGGTTGCCCGCAGGGCACGTACTGCTGTTGCCCGGGCGCGGCGAGATCTTCTACCGACACCATCGCCACCCCGATCCGTCGGCGCCGACGCTGTTGTTGCTCCACGGCTGGACCGCCACTGCCGATCTGCAGTTCTTCACCGCCTACGAGGCGTTGGCCGAGCACTGGTCGTTCGTCGCCGTCGACCATCGCGGTCATGGGCGTGGGTTGCGCAGCCCCGACCGGTTCGAGCTGGAGGATGCCGCCGACGATGCTGCCGCGCTGGTGCGCGCGCTGGGGGTTGGCCCCGTCATCACCGTCGGCTACTCGATGGGCGGCCCGATCAGCTTGCTGCTCGCCCACCGTCACCCCGACCTGGTGGCGGGCATGGTGGTGCAAGCGACCGCGCTGGAGTGGCGCGCCAAGTGGTACGAGCGCTGGCAGTGGAAGACGCTGCACCTGCTGGGGTTCGTGTTGCGCAGCCGCGCACTCCCGCGCCTCATGCGCTGGGGCATCCGTCGGCTGATGGAGCCGACCGACCCCTTGGCCGTGTACGTCCCCTGGGTGTCGGCCGAACTGCGCCGCAACGACACGTTCAACATCGTCCAGGCAGGTCAATCGCTCAGCCGCTACGACGCGCGCGACTGGGCGCACGACATCGGCAAGCCGGCCGCCAGCCTGATCACCACCCGGGATCGCCTGGTGTGGCCGCGCAAGCAGCGGGCCCTGGCCGCAGCGCTCGACGCGCACGTGGTGGAACTGCGCGACGACCACCTCGCCTCTTGGACCAGCGCCCAGGAGTTCTCGGCGAAGACGGTGGAACTGGTGCGCAACGTCGCCGAGCGCGTGCGCACGAACGCGACGGTCTAGGCGTCCTTCTCCCGCCGCAACTCCAACTCGTCGAGGCGGGCGGTCATCCGCTCGATCGCCTCGGAGAGCCGGTCGAGGTGGTCCTCCAACTGACTGCTGGTGGGCACGTCGGCGAGTGACACGCGAACACTCGCGATCTCGCGGGCCAGGAACTCCGTGTCGGCCTGAGTGCGCTCGGCCACGCGGCGATCGTTCTCCGCGGAGAGGCGGTCGCGCTCTTCCTGGCGGTTCTGGGCCAGCAGGATCAGTGGCGCGGCATAGCTGGCCTGCAAGCTGAGCACCAGGGTGAGCAGCACCAGACCGCGCTTGTTGGGGTCGAACTGCCAGGCGGCAGGGAGCACGTAGTTCCAGCCGACCCACACGAAGATGACGAACGACTGCCACACGAGGAAGCGGGCCGTGCCGAGGTAGCGGGCGATGCTCTCGCTGAACTGGCCGAAGGCCTCGGGGTCGTAGTGCACGCCGAGGCGGCGCCGCTGGCGCGGTGTGCTGAGGTCGAGCCGCTTCATCGCGACACCGCCCCTGCGTTCACCCGCCTGCGCTGACGCCAACCGGTGGGCAACGTGCGGTCCAGCACGTCGTCGACAGTGATGGCGCCGAGCAGACGGCCGGCCTCGTCGCACACGCCGAGCGACAACAGGTTGTAACTGGCCAGCCGCTCGGCGACCTCGCGGTCGGGCATGTCCGGCGTGATCGTCGGCTCCTGCTCGACGCAGCGACCGAGTTCCATCGCCGGCGGCTCGCGCAGCAAGCGCTGGAAGTGGACCACCCCGAGGTACTGCCCGGTGGGGGGCTTGTACGGCGGCTGCACGACGAACACCTGGGCCGCGATGCTGACCAGCCACTCGGGGTCGCGGATCTGAGCGAGGGCCTCGGCAACCGTGGCCTGTGCCCCGAGGATGATGATCTCCGGCGTCATCAGCGCGCCCGCTGTGCCTTCTTCGTAGGACAGCAGTCGCCGCATGACGTCGGCGTCCTCTTCGTCCATCGCGTCGAGCACTCGCGTGCGCTGCTCGCCGGGCATCTCCGCCAGCAGGTCGGCGAGGTCGTCGTACTCCATCTCCTCCAGCACCGACACCATGCGCTCGATGTCCAGCCCTTCGATGATGCGCAACTGCTCGGCCTCCGGCAATTCCTCCAGCAGGTCGGCCAAGCGCTCGTCGTCCATCGCTTCCGCCAGCTGCTTGCGCTGCGTCAGCGGCAAGGCGCGCACCACACCCGCGACATCGCTGGGGTGCATGTCGCGCAGGCGCGCGGCCTCGGCGGCCATCTCCGAACCGGCACTGGTGGGGGACAGTGCTACGGCGACCTCGTCGAAGTCCACCAGGCGGTAGCTGGGACGACGGCGCAGAGCGGAACGGCGGGCCAAGCGCACCTTGGCGGGCTCCCACCACTGAGCCTTGCCGTCAGTGGTCTGGCGCAGCGCGAGGTCGCTGACCTCCTCGTCGCCGATCTTGCGGTCGATGAGGTCGCGGCCGACGAGCAACTCGCCGGAGCGCGGCTTGAACGGGTTGAGGTCGACGTCCCAGCTGCGCAAGCGGGCACCGTCGCTGTCCAGCGAAGCGATGCGCGCGGCGTTGACGAAGATGCGCCGCCGCTGGCTGGTGGCCACGAACCCGAGCACGCGGGGGGTGCCGCCACGCGCACCGGGGATGAGCACGATGTCGTCGAGGCGACCGATGGGCGCGCCGCCCGCGTCGAGCAGGGGAAGGCGCATGATGCGAAATGCGTAGATCAGCTCCCCTGCCATGCGGGCAAGGCTACCCCTCACCTGTCGTGTGAGGGTGGCGAGTAAACCCTGGTCAGGCGGGGGCGACGGAGACGGCGGTGTCGAGGTAGGCCACCCCGCCACCCCAGTCGGTGAGCGCGTCGTTGGTCAGGGAGTTGGCCACCTTGCCGTCGGGGTGTTGCGCCGACCACCACCCCCAGGGGATGGACACCACCCCTGCGCGCACGCGATCGGAGATGCGCACCGGCACCTCCAACGCGCCGCGGTCGTTCCACACGCGAGCGCTCTGGCCGTCGACCAGGCCCAGCCGCGCCGCGTCGGCGGCCACCATCTCCACGAACGGCGCACCTTCGGCCTCTGCGTGGCGCGGCAGGTGCGAGTAGCTGGAGTTGAGGAAGCGGTTGTGGTGCTTGGGCGTCATCAGCGCGAACGGATGCTGGGCACCGGCGGCCTCCGTGGCGGCGACGTACGTGGGCAGTTCGTGCCGGCCGTCGGCGGCGTCGGGCTGACAGCGCAGGTGCAGCTTGCCGTTCGCCGTGGCGAACCCACCGTTGGCGTAGGGGCGGCCGTCCTCCGGGTAGGGCACACGCACGAAGCCCTTCTCCCGCAAGTCGTCGAGGTCGATCGTCGGTAGACCGGCGCGCAGCGCGGTGAGGTCGTCGTCGAACAACGCCGGCTCGGTGAAGCCCATCACCCGTGCGAGGCGGCGGTAGACCTCGCTGTTGCTGACTGCTTCGCCGCGCGGCGGGATCGCCGCCGAGTT
>CAZREK010000086.1:0-9011 GCA_964598965.1 uncultured Bifidobacterium sp.
CATGGCGAACAGGCTCTCCATGTATTCGGGGGAGTTGTACAGGTAGTGCGCCACCTTGTCCTGGTGCTGCGCGCCTCCGGCCAGCAGCGTGTGGGCGATGCCGTCCGCGCGCCGGTCGAACTCGCGCCACGTGAACACGCGATCGCCCTGGATCTGGGCGGTCTCGTCGGGTCGCCGATCGGCGACACGTTCCCACATCTCGGCGAAGTTCCACCCGTTCGTCATGGGCGCCGACGGTAGCCGCCGACGTCGCACTCGGTAGGGTCCGGGCCATATGGACTTCCAACTGCCTGCAGAGGACGATCCGCGACGCGTCGCCGTTCGCGAGTGGCTGACCGCTCACCCTCAGCCCACCGGTCGGGAGCTGGCAGAGGCCGGCCTGGTGGCGCCGAACTGGCCGGCGCCGTGGGGCCTGGAGGCCGACCCGGAGCACCAGCTGATCATCGACGACGAGTTGCGCCGTGCGAAGGTGCGCCGCCCGAACAACCCGATCGGCATCGGCTGGGCGGGCCCCACCATCCTGCACGCAGGCAGCGAGGAGCAGAAGGAGCGCTACCTCATGCCGCTGCTGGCGGGCGACGAGTTCTGGTGCCAGCTGTTCAGCGAGCCCGAGGCGGGCAGCGACCTGGCCTCGCTGCGTACTCGAGCAGTCCGCGAGGGCGACGAGTGGGTGATCAACGGCCAGAAGATCTGGACCAGCGGCGCCCAGTACGCCAAGTTCGGCATTCTCATCGCGCGCACGGACCCCGACGCCACCAAGCACCAGGGCATCTCCTACTTCGTCTGCCCGATGGATCTGCCCGGCATCGAAATCCGGCCGATCACGGAGATGACCGGCCTGCAGGTGTTCAACGAGGTGTTCTTCACCGACGTGCGGATTCCGGCGGCGAACCTGGTGGGCCGCGAGCACGACGGGTGGCGGTTGGCGAAGGTGACGCTGGGCAACGAGCGCGTGTCGCTCAGCACGGGCGGCGTGCTGTGGGGAATGGGCCCGACCGCCGAAGACCTGTTGGCGGCGGTGCGCGGCGCCGGGCCGCTGGACGATCTGGTCGCGCGGCAGGAGGTTGCCAAGGTCTGGACCGAGCACATGATCCTGCACCTCATCCGCATGCGCACCATCTCGGCCACGCTGCACGGGCGGCCGCCGGGGCCGGAGGCCAGCATTCGCAAGCTGCTCGCCGACGAACACGGTCAGCACGTGATGGAGCTGGCGCGCAACCTCGTGGGCGCAGATGCGATGTTGCAGCCGGGTGTCGGCGGCGACGGGCTGCACGACCCGATCTGGCACCACGGTCTGCTGTTCTCGCCGGCCTTGACGATCGGCGGTGGCACCTGGGCGGTGCAGCGCAACATCATCGGCGAGCGGGTGCTGGGTCTGCCCGCGGAACCCGGCTGACGTTCGGCGCCCTCAGCTGCGCAGCTCGCTGCGGAAGCGCCCACCCATGCGCGCCAGCCACACGGCGACGGCGACGATCACCGCACCCGAGGCGAGGATCAGCAGCGGCGCCCGGCCTTCACCGGGGAAGTAGTAAGTGATCGCCCACGGCACGTTGACCAGCAGACCGATGGAGCCGAACAGCGACATCAGCACCCGTCCCGGCACGGTCGCCAGCACGATGAAGGTGATCGCGGTGATCAGCCCGAACAGCGGCGCGAACGCCTCCCACTGCACACCGGTGATCGCCGCGCCGGCGACGATCAGCACTCCACCGACCGCCTCCACCAGCAGCGGCACGCGCAGCAGGCGCTGACCGCCGACCCACACCAATGTCGCGCCGCTCATCCAGACCGCGAGCCCCGTGGTGAGGCCGGCATGCTCGGCGTAGAACCCGATCGTTGCGGGCAGGCTCTGCAGCGCCCCGATGGTGCCGACCACCGTGAGCGTGACGCGGACACCCATGTCGGTGGTGCCGCCGCGCTGCCCGGCGAGCGCCAGCAGCCCGACACATGTGGCAACCAGGACCAGCAGGCCAGGGGTCTGCCACGTGTTGGCGACGAGCATCGCTCCGCTGAGGGCGGCGATGCCGCCGACACCCGCGGTCACCATCGGTGTCGGGGTGAACGACTGCCAACCGGCCAGCACCAGCACCGCTGCCGCAGCGAGCAGCGTCAGCCCCGCGGCACCGTCGCCGGACCATTGCACCATGGCCAGACCGATGGCGAACGCGCTCGCACCCAGCGCCAGCAGTTGCTGCACCGGCCGCGTGCGCCACTCCCACAGGACGGCGTTCTGCGCGGCGAGCGTGATGGCGACCGTGAGCATCACCCTGCTCGGCCGCAGGTCGAGCACATCGTCGCCGAGCACCACCGCGAACAGCCCTGCCGCCGCGGACGACACCAGCCACAGGAACCAGCGCAACCGACGTGGTGCGGCACCGGCCTCCTCATGCACCAGCCAGCCCGCGACCATCAACGCTGTCGCCCCGCCGGCAGCCAGAGCCAGGCGGCCGCCGACCGCGAGATCCGGCCAGTAGCGAGCCACCAGTAGGACGAGTCCGACGATCCCGAGGATGCCGCCGAGGTAGCCGAGCGCTTCGGCCACGAGCGGGACGCGTCGAGCGGGTCGCGTCGGCACCGCGGACACGTCGGCGGCCGCTTCGAACTGGAGAATGTGCTCGGCCTGCTCGGGGCTGATGATCCCGGCGGCCGACCACGCATCCACGGACCTGCGTACTCCGGCGTGACGACCCTGAGGCTCGGTGGTGGTGATCATGGCGGCCCCCTTTCGGGAACGCTCTTGCGTCCTCAGTGTGCGCTCGCTCCGGTGGCGCCGCAAACGCTGCGAGTGCCTAAGGTGACGCTCCATGAAGTTGTCGATGATGATCAACTACGCGGGCGGGTTCAAGCAGACGGCGGCGCAGGTCGCGGACATGGAGAAGGCCGGCCTCGACGTCGTGTGGATCCCCGAGGCGTACAGCTACGACGCGATCAGCCAGGTGGGCTATCTGGCCGCGATCACGCAGCGGGTGGAGATCGGCACCGGCATCGTCAACGTGTACACGCGCACCGCACCGCTGATGGCGATGACGGCCGCGGGTTGCGACTATGTCAGCGACGGCCGCTTCCTGCTCGGTCTCGGCGCCAGCGGCCCGCAGGTGGTGGAGGGTTTCCACGGCGTGCCGTACGAGAAGCCCATGCAGCGCATCAAGGAGTACATCGACACGTGCCGTCTGGTGTGGAAGCGCGAGGCGCCGCTCAGCTACGAAGGGCAGACGGTGCAAGTGCCGCTGCCGGCCGGCCAGGGAAGCGGCCTGGGCAAGCCGCTGAAGTTGATCAATCACCCTGTGCGCCCCGACATCCCCATCTGGTGGGCGAGCCTCAAGGGTCTCAGCGTGGAGGCCACCGCACAGGTGGCCAACGGTTGGATGCCCACCCAGTTCGTGCCCGACCATTTCCGTCGCGTGTGGGGTCGCGAGCTTGACGCCGGCCTGGCCAAGCGCGACGCGTCGCTCGGCAGCCTGCAGATCTCGGCCGGCGGCATGTTGGCCATCGGCGAACACCTGACGGGTGACGAACGCACCAAGGTCCTCGACCTGGCCCGTCCCAGCGCGGCGCTGTACATCGGTGGCATGGGCGCGAGGGGCAAGAACTTCTACAACGACGTGTGCCGGGCCTATGGCTACGAGGCAGAGGCGACGGCCGTGCAGGACCTGTACCTGTCCGGCAAGAAGGCCGAGGCGATCGCGGCGCTGCCCACCGAGTTGCTGGAACTCAGCAACCTGGTCGGCCCGCCCGGGCTGGTGAAGGAGCGCATCGCCGCCTACCGCGAGGCCGGGGTCACTCACTTGCAGGTGATGCCCGTCGGCCCGGACCCCGTGGGTCAGATCGCCGCCATCCGCGAACTGGTCGACGCCTGAGCCTCAGGCCACCGGCAAGGACCACAACCGCGTCGGCTGGCTGAACCCTTTCAGTTGGCGGCGCCCTGCGGGCTCGAAGGCCAGGTCCGGCGCGCTCTGCACCACCGACTCGTTGACCAGCAGCTCGCCGGAGACCGCGATGTCGGCGATCCGTGACGCCAGGTTGACGACTTCGCCGTAGACGTCGCCGCCGCTGGTGAGGACGAAGCCATGGGCGATGCCACCGCGTGCGCTGGTGGCCCACCCTGAGGCGTGCTGCACGATCTCGGCTGCGATGTGGCACGCGTCGGCGGGTGCGATGGTGGTGAACATCACCTCGTCACCGATCAGCTTGATCAGTCGGCCGCCGTGCTCGCTGACCAGGTCGATGGCGGTGGACTCGAACGACATGATCAGCGACAACAGCTCTTCCGGGGTGACCTCACCGGAACGGGTGGTGAAGCCGTTGAGGTCCACGAACGCCACGGTCAGCGGGATCATCGTGTAGTCGCTGAGGCCCTCGCGTGCGCGGCGCATCGTGCGCGTCGCGACCTCCAGATGGGCCCGGAACATCGGGTCGAAGACAGCGGTGGCGCTTCGTGCCAGCTCGTTGCCGGCGGCGGTGGCCTTGGCCTTGTCCAGCTCGGTGGCGTGGGGCTGCATCGGTGCCTCCACGTCGCGCAGGAACATCTCGCCGGCGGCCTCGGCGATTCGGCGCAAGGAGCTACCGATCACACGCGTGAAGTGCGCGAGCTCTTCCGGGCTGAACAGTTCCGCAGCCACTTTGAAGGCCCGGAACATCTCCAGGTCGTCCTCGACGTACACCGGGTCGGTGGGCTCCGCGTCGGGGAACCCGCCGACGCGGCGCACCGTCTCCACCTGCGCCAGGCTCAACCCGGTCTCCGCGGCGACGTCGGTCATGGTGAGCCGTCGACCCGGTCGCAGCAGCCGGTCGCCGACGACGGCACCCAACTGGTCGCGTCGACAGGCCTCGACCATCTCCTCCAGAGAGACGCCCTGTTCGTGGATCCAGTGCAGCAATTCCAGCCGCTCTGCCGCGTTGGTGGCGTGCGGGTCGTACAGGCCCGCCGCGATCCAGCTTGCTGTCACGTCATCCACCTCCTGCACAGTAGTGAGTTACGGTGCTGCCCGTGCCGGAGCAACTCAACGTCCTGATCACCGGGTGCAGCAGCGGGTTCGGGGAACTCGCCGCGCTCACCTTCGCCGACCGCGGGCACCGTGTGTTCGCCACCATGCGCACACCGGGCAAGTCGCCCGCACTCAATGCTCGGCCGGATATCACGCAACTGCCCCTCGACGTCACCGACGAAGCCAGCGTGACCGCCGCCGTCGATGCGGTGCTCGCAGCTGCTGGGCGCCTCCATGTCGTGGTCAACAACGCCGGCGTCGAGCTGTTCGGTGCGGTGCATCTCGTGTCCGACGCGGAGATGCTGCGCTTGTTCGACACCAACGTGTTCGGCGTGGTGCGCGTGCTGCGCGCCGTGGTGCCGCCGATGGTGGCCGCGGGCGGCGGCACGATCGTCAACGTCGGTTCTGTGGCGGGCATCGTCGGGCCGCCGTACAGCGGTCTGTACGCGGCCAGCAAGCATGCGGTCGAGGGGCTCAGCGAGGCTCTGCATTTCGAGCTCTCGCAGCAAGGCATCCGCGTCAGGGTCATCGAGCCCGGTCAGTTCACCACCGCGCTGGGCGCCAACGCGGTGTACGCCGCGGCGATGACACCCGACCGTCCGGAATACGCCCGTTTCCAGCGTTATCGGGAGGCTCAGCGCTCGCTGAAGCCCGCTGAAGCCGCAGGTGATGCCGCCGCGGAAGGCGTGGGCACCGGGCCGCAGCTCGTGGCCGAGGCGATCTACCGTGCAGCCACCGAGCAGCCGGGTCGCCTGCGCCACCTGGTCGGGGCCGATGCAGAGCTGATCGGCGGTACCAAGTCGACGATGCCCTTCGAGGATTTCGACCGAGTCATGCGGCTCGCCCTGAACTGGGACGAGTGAAGATCGACCGCGGCGCTCCCGTCGGCTACGGTGTGCGCACTTCGGGGGAAGGGGAAGATCGAGTGGCGTTGCTCGAAGTCGAAGAAGTGACGGTGAACTTCGGTGGCATCGTTGCGCTCAACGGTCTGTCGTTCCAGATCGAAGAGGGTCACATCTGCGGGCTCATCGGCCCCAACGGTGCCGGCAAGACCACCATGTTCAACGTGGTCAGCCGCATTTACCAGCCGACTTCCGGTTCGGTGCGGTACGACGGGCAAGAGCTCCTGCAGGTTCCTGCGCACGGCATCGCTCGGCTCGGAATCGCGCGCACGTTCCAGAACCTGGCGCTGTTCCCGTCCATGTCGCTGTTGGAGAACGTGATGGTCGGTGCCCACAGCCGCGGTTCGGTGGGCTTTCTGCGAGCCATCAGCCGGGTCGGTGCGGCACGGGAGAACAACAATGTCCGCAACTTCGCCGGCGACCTGCTGCAGCATCTCGGCCTCGGCCACCTCGCCTTCCGGCCGGCCGCCGGGCTGCCGTTCGGCACGCTGAAGCGGCTGGAAATCGCACGGGCCCTCGCCGCTGAGCCGCGCTTCTTGCTGATGGACGAGCCGGCCGCCGGGCTCACCCATGGCGAGGTGGAGGAGTTGGGCGAGACGATCAGCTCCATCCGCGAGCAGTTCGAGCTGACGATCCTGCTGGTCGAGCATCACATGGCGATGGTGATGGGCATCAGTGACCGCGTGGTGGCCATGGAGTTCGGGCGCAAGATCGCGGAAGGCACCCCTGCCGAAGTGCAGGCGGACCCTGCGGTGATCGAGGCCTACCTGGGGAGTACGAAATGACGTTGTTGCGGGTGACGGGCCTTGCCGCCGGCTACGGGCCGGTGAAGGTGCTGGACGGCCTCGACCTCGTGGTGAACGAGGGCGAGATCGTGGTGATGCTGGGTGCCAATGGTGCCGGCAAGACCACCACGCTGCGGGCGCTCAGCGGCGTGATCCAGCGTGCGGGCGCGATCGAGCTGTCCGGTGTCGACATCTCGAAGGCGACCCCGGAGACGATCGTCCGAGCGGGAATGGTGCAGGTGCCCCAGGGGCGCGGCACCTTCCCCGAGCTGACGGTGGAGGACAACCTGTACGCGGGGGCGTTCGTGCGTCACGACAGTGCCGCGACGGTCCGCGACGACATCGAGAAGTGGTACGAGATTTTCCCTCGCCTGCACGAGCGCAAGGCGCAGAAGGCCGGCAGCCTCAGCGGCGGCGAACAGCAGATGCTGGCGATCGCCCGAGCGCTGATGAGCCGTCCCAAGCTGTTGCTGTGCGACGAGCCATCGCTGGGCCTCGCGCCGCTGATCACCCAGGAACTCTTCCGGGTGCTCGAGGCGCTCAACCGTGAGGAAGGGTTGTCGGTGTTGCTGGTGGAGCAGAACGCGAACCTGGCGATGCATCTCGCCAGCCGGGTGTACCTGCTGGAGACGGGCCGCATCGTCGCGAGCGGTAGTGCGGAAGATCTGAGCGCGGACGACACGATCCGCAAGGCGTACCTGGGGTTCTGATGGCGCTGTTCCTGCAACGATTCGTCGATGGCCTCAGCGAGGGCAGCGTCTACGCATTGATCGCCCTCGGCCTGGTGATCATCTATCGGGGTACCGGTCACCTCAACTTCGCCCAAGGCGAGATGGCCTTGTTCTGCACCTACTGCGTGTACCAGTTCGGCGAGTGGGGCATTCCTGTGCTGCCCGCCGTGATGCTGGGGATGGTGGTCGGGTTCGTGATCGGTGCTGCCACCGAGGTGGCGTTGGTGCGGCCGGTGGCGCGCAAGTCGCTGTTCGCCGTCTTCATCGTCACGATCGGTCTGTTCCAGTTCCTGAACTGGCTGGACGGCGCCATCTGGGGTGGGCAGCAGCTGCCCAGCTCGGCGATGGGGAGCAAGCAGCAGAAGTTCCCCAGCTTGTTCCCGAACGAGTCCGACGACTTCTTCAAGGTGTTCGGCGCTGCCATCCGCTGGCAGTCGTTGGGTGTGCTGGTGCTCGTGCTCGGGATCACCGGGTTGCTGTTCTTGCTCTTCAACCACACCAAGTTGGGTCTCGCCATGAGAGCGGTGGCCTCCAACCCTGACAGCGCGAAGCTGGTGGGCATCCGCGTGGGCACCGTGCTGATGGTGTCGTGGGGTATCGCCGCCGCGGTCGGTGCGCTGGGCGGGGCCGTCTATGCCAGCAGTACCAACGCTGGTGGGGCCGTCAGTCAGGGGCTGATGTTCTCGGTGTTCATCTACGGCTCGGCGGCAGCGACCTTGGGAGGCTTCGACAGCCCGGGTGGCGCTGTCGTCGGCGGTCTCACCATCGGCTTGGTCCAGAACATGGTTGCTGGGTACGCGGACGAATGGGTCGGCCAAGCGATGAAGGTCGGAGTCGCGTTCCTCGTGATCCTCGCGGTGCTCCTCGCTCGCCCCTCAGGTCTGTTCGGCACGTCAAAGGTGGAGCGAGTATGAAACTGCCGGTCACTCTCCAGTCCGGTGGGTCGGCCAGCTGGTCGATCCGCGTCGCGGTCGGTGTCGTGGTCGCGGCTGTGGTCCTGTGGGTGCCCACCCGTGGCAGCGACAGCCTGATCGACATCTGCACGGAGGCGCTGGTGCTGATGGGTGCGGCGCTGTCACTGAACCTGCTGCTCGGCTACACCGGGCAGATTTCGCTCGGTCACTCGGCGTTCTTCGGTCTCGGTGTGTACACCACCGCGATCGGCGTCACACGCTGGGGTTGGAGCCCGTTCTGGACGATGCCGGTGGCCTTCGTGGTGGCGTTCGTCGTCGGTGTCGTGGTATCGCTGCCCGCCCTGCGCATCAAGGGTGTCTACCTCGCCTTGGTCACCCTGGCGCTCGCCCTGGTGTTCCCCGCGTTCATCAAGTGGCCGAAGATCGAGTGGCTCACCAAGGGTGCCCGGGGCATCGATCAGACCGGCTTCAAGTTCAACAAGGACAACCCGACCTACGAGATCTTCGGCTGGAACCCCTGGGGGAACCTGCGCGGCCAGAACGTGAAGCCGCTGTACTACTGGGCCGGCATCGTGATCGTGGCCGTCATCTACCTCATCTGCCGGGGCCTGGTGAAGAGCCGTGTCGGCCGCTCGCTGATCGCCATTCGTGACAACAGCACGGCCGCGGCAGTGATGGGCGTGAACCTGCCGGT
>CAZREK010000087.1:0-8921 GCA_964598965.1 uncultured Bifidobacterium sp.
CAGAAGCGCATGCGCGACACCACCGGCCGGTAGTCACTGCTCGCGGGCAGCGGGCAGTTAGCCTCGCGGGCCGTGCGTCTCGTCGTTGCCCGTTGCACTGTCGACTACCGGGGGCGGCTCGACGCCCACCTGCCCGAGGCCGTGCGGCTGATCATGGTGAAGGCCGACGGCTGCGTCGCCATCCACGCCGACGGCGGCGCGTACAAGCCGTTGAACTGGATGAACGCGCCCAACTCGCTGGCCGACAACGGTGACCACTGGGTGGTCACCAACCCCAAGGGCGAGCAGCTCACGATCACCTTGCTGGAAGTCGTGCACGACACCGCCCACGAGTTCGGCGAAGACCCCGGCCTGCAGAAGGACGGCGTGGAGGCCCACCTGCAGGAGCTGTTGGCTGCCTCGCCGCACGCGATCGAGGACGGCCTCACGCTGGTGCGCCGCGAGTACCCCACCGCGATCGGTCCGATCGACCTCGTCTGCCGCGACACCAGCGGCCAGGTGGTGGCGATCGAGGTCAAACGCCGCGGAGAGATCGACGGCGTGGAACAGCTCGCCCGCTACATCGAGCGCCTGCACCTGGACTCCTCGCTGGGCAGCGTGCGCGGCGTGTTCGTCGCCCAGTCGGTGAAGCCGCAGGCCAAGGTGTTGGCAGAGGCCCGCGGCTTCCGTGTGGTGGAGGTCGACTACGACGAACTGCGCGGCATGAAGCCCGACGAGCTGAGGTTGTTCTGATGCGCCGCATCGAGGGGGTCGTGCAGCACTACGCCTGGGGCGACCATCACTTCCTGCCGCGGCTGCTCGACGAGGACGCCGACGGCACCCCGTGGGCCGAGTGGTGGCTGGGAACACACCCCGGTGGCCCAGCACAGATCGTGAAGGACGGGCCGCTGCGCGACACCAGCGGCGACCTGCCCTACCTGCTGAAGATCCTCACCGCCGGTCAGGCGCTGTCGCTGCAGACGCACCCGGATGCGGCAACCGCGGCCGAAGGGTTCGCCCGCGAGAACGCGGCCGGCATCGCCCTCGACGCGCCCACCCGCGTGTACCGCGACGCGCACGCCAAGCCGGAACTCGTGTGCGCGCTCACTCAGTTCGACGCGCTCTGCGGGTTCCGCCCGCTCGCCGCCACCGACCTGTTGCTGCGTTCCATCGGCGCCCGCGACCTCGCCGACCATCTGCGCGAGCACGGCCTGCAGGCCACCGTCGGCGCGTTGTACCGCGGCCAGTTCGACACGGCCGCCACCATCGCCGCCTGTGCGGCCCCGGACACACCGGAGTGCCGCCTCGTGCGCGACCTCGCCGCGCAGTACCCGGGCGACCCCAGCGTGGTCGTCACGCTGCTGCTCAACCGCGTGCTGCTGCAGCCGGGCGAGGCGTTGTTCCTCGGCCCCGGCAACCTGCACGCGTACCTGCACGGCGCCGGCGTGGAGGTCATGGGTGCCAGCGACAACGTCGTGCGCGGTGGCCTCACCCCGAAGCACGTGGATGTGGACGAGCTGCTGCGCGTGCTGAGCTACGAGCCGCTGGCCGACCCGATCGTGCGGCCGGTGCATGTCGACGAGTACCGCGTGCGCTACCCCACCCCGGGTGCGCCGTTCGAGCTGTGGTGCTTCGAGGTCGACGGGCCGCTGGAGCACACGGCCACGGGGCGCGAGCTGTTCGTGTGCACTGAGGGCGATGCATCGCCGCTGAGCCGCGGCCAGGCTGCGTATCTCGCCCCCGGCGAGGACGTCACCTTCGACGGCTTCTGCACCGTCTACCGCGTTGCGGAGAACCGGGCCGTCAGAGCCTGACGACGGTGTCCAGCGCGAGGTCCAGCAGGCGGTCGCGTGCGCCCGACTGCTTCTCCCAGTGGCGGTGGTCCCACTCGGCTGCGCTGACGTCGTCGCCCGCGTAGAGCAGCTGGCCGTAGGTGGCGCCGCGGAAGGCGGCACAGGCGAACATCGCCGAGGCCTCCATGTCCACCGCGATGCAGCCCTGCTCGCGGCGCAACGCCACCTTGGCCGCGGTCTCGCGGAAGAACGCGTCGGTGGTCCACACGGTGCCGCGGTCGTGCGGCACGCCGGCCTCGGTGAGCACGTCGTCGATCGCGGCCAGCGCCCGCGGGTGCGGGGCAACCTCCGCATCAGCCGGCGCGTAGTGATAGCTGGTGCCCTCGTCGCGCACTGCGCCGGTGGGCACGATCACGTGGCCGACATCGAAGCCGCTCTTGACGATGCCCGCGCCGCCGCAGCCGATGATGTGCGTGGCACCGAGCGCGATCAGCACCTCCAGGCTGGTGACCGCTGCCGGCGCGCCCACGCCCGGGCTGACCAACGCCACCTGGGTGCCGCGGTGATCGATGACGAAGATGGCGTGGTCGCCGTGCTCGAACGGCACATGGTGCACCGGCTGCATGCCCTCCGTGCGCTGGCGCACGACGTCGCCGAACCAGCACGTGACCGCCCGCTGCGGGAAACCCAGTTTGGGGCGGTGGATGGTGGGGTTGATGACCGCGTCGGGTGACGGGTCGAAGTCGAACAGCGGAACGTGAACGGTCACGAAGCGTCCGACAACAGGGTGGCGACGTCGGCCTGGAAACCGGCCAGCAGCGAGAACGAGGCGAGATCGCCGTCCGTCCATTCCTGATACTTCCCGTCGGGATGCAGGACATGGATGACGCGATCGTCGACGTCGATCAGCCACAACTCCTGCACCCCCACCGAGAAGTAGTGGGTGGGCTTGCGCAGCAAGTCCTTGCGGCGCGTGCTGGGCGACAGGATCTCGACCGCGAGGTTCGGCGCTTGCTTCCAATAGCCCGAGCCGGGCACCCGATCCGGTGAGTAGTACGCAAGGTCGGGTTGGTAGCCCCAGTACTCGGCGATGCGCACGTGTGGATCGGGCACGAGCTCGCCACCCTGGTCCCGCACCCACGGGCCCATCTCCAAGATCAGGTTCACCAGCGTGAGCTGGTGTGGACGGTCGGGCCAGCCCAACACAACCACCTCGCCATCATGCAACTCGGCGTGACGTAGGAGCTGTTCGTCGAGCTCGATGAAGGCCTCCCAAGTGAGGCGATGCGGTGCGTGTTCGGTGGCAACCGTCATGGTGCGGAGAATATCCCCCGAGCGGCCGGATACAACGCGTCGCAGGTGCTAGTTGCCGCTGACGGTCTTGCGGATCTCGACGATCTTCTCCATCGAGTGGTTCGCGTCGAGACCGCGGTCGTCGAGCGCACGCAGACGATCCTTCTCCGCCTCGCGCTCGGCGATCGTGGTGTCCGCGCGGGCGATGGCAGCTTCCACACCGTGCTCGTGGATGAACTCGGCCCATTCCACGAGGGTCTCCACCATCTCGTTCTCGGGCACGACGGCGACGTTGCGGCCCTTCACGAACAGGTGGCCGCGCTTGTTGCCGGCGGCGATGCCGAGGTCGGCCTCGCGGGCCTCGCCAGGGCCGTTCACCACGCAACCCATGACCGCCACCTGCAACGGCAGCTTGCGCTCGCCGAAGGCCTTCATCGCGCGGTTGGCGACGTCGATGACATCCACCTCGGCGCGACCGCACGAGGGGCAGGCGATGAGGTCGACGTTCTTGCGCGTGCGCAGGCCGAGCGACTCGAGCAGCTGCCGCCCGGCGCGAGCTTCCTCCACCGGGTCGGCGGTGAGGCTGTAGCGGATGGTGTCGCCGATGCCTTCCAGCAACAGCGTGGCGATGCCGGCGGTGGCCTTCAGCAGCCCCTGCGGCAGCGGGCCGGCCTCGGTGACACCGAGGTGCAGCGGCGCGTTCGTGGCGTCGGCCAACTGGCGGTAGGCCTCCACCATCATCGGCACGTTGGAAGCCTTGACGCTGATCTTGTAGTCGGTGAAGCCGACCTCGTCGAAGTACGCAATCTCCTGCAGCGCGCTCTCCACCATTGCCTCGGGCTTCAGCCCGTCGTACTTCTCGTAGAGCGACGGGTCGAGCGAGCCGCCGTTCACGCCGATGCGGATCGGCAGGTTGCGCGCCTTGGCCTCCGCGGCCACTGCCTTGATGTGCTCGGGGCGGCGGATGTTGCCCGGGTTGAGGCGCAGGCCGTGGACGTCGGCCTCCATCGCGGCCAGCGCCATCTTGTACTGGTGGTGGATGTCGGCGATGACGGGAATCGGCGAGCGGGGCACGATCTGCGCCAGCCCCTCGGCGGCCTCGGCCTCGTTGCAGGTGCAGCGCACGATGTCGCAGCCCGCGGCGGCGAGCGCGTAGATCTGCTGCAGCGTGCCTTCCACATCGGCGGTCTTGGTGGTGGTCATCGATTGCACGGTGATCGGTGCGCCACCACCCACGGGCACCTTGCCGACCGTGATCTGGCGTGTGTTGCGTCGTTCGAAACTCACCACGACAGTGTGCCAGCTACTCGACTTACTTGATCGTCTCGAGGTAGAGCCCGGTGAGGAACATGAATGCAATCAGCGCCAGGCACATCACGGCCACCGGCATCAGCTTGTTGATGTCGGCGAAGTGGCGCCGCCCCTTACGCGACCGAATCCGCTCGTAAGTGGCGATCGCCGCGTGGCCACCGTCCAACGGCAACAACGGGAACAGGTTGACTACACCGACGGAGACGTTGATGGTGGCAATGAAGCTGAGGACGCCGGCCCACCCGTCGTACTTACCGATGTCGCCGCTCATCTGGGTGGCGCCCACGATGGTGCTCGGTCGGCTGGTCACGTCGTCGTTGGTGCCCATCAGGTGGCCCCACACGTTGACCGGGTTGAGCACCTTCGCGAAACCGACGATCGACTGACCAACTCCGACAACAAGGTCTTTGGGACCCTGCACGAACGCATCGCCCAGGCCGAGTGCGACTCGGTCCTCGTCGCTGCTGCTGACGCCGAGGTAGCCCTTCGGCTCCGTGAAGCTGGGGTGCTGATCCAGCACGACAGTGAGGCTCAGCGGCTGGCCGTCGCGGCTGATCTCCAGCGCCACGGAGTCGCCCGGCGCGTGCGCACCCAGGCGCGTGCGGAAGTCCTTCGCCGACGTCACCGCTTGACCATCCAGCGCGGTGACGACATCGCCGGACTGCATCCCAGCGTTCGCTGCCGGCGTGTCCGGCATGATCGCCCACAACTCCACACGGTCGGTGTGCCGCACTTGTCCAGCGAACGCGTACACGGGCACGATGACGAGAAGAGCGAGGATCAGATGCATCGCCGACCCGGCGGTGATCACCCACATGCGGCGCGCATAGGTGCCCTGGCGGTAGGTGTACGGCTCGTCGGCGGGGTCGACGTCGTCGACATTGGTCATGCCGATGATCTTCACGAAGCCGCCGAGCGGGATGACCCGCACGCCGTACTCCACACCGTTGCGATGGGTGCTCCAGATGCGCGGCCCGAAGCCGAGGAAGAACTGCGTCACTTTCATGCCGCTCTTGCGGGCGGTCCAGTAGTGGCCGAACTCGTGAGCGATGATCGACACCGCGATTCCGACGGCGACCACGAACGCCCACGGGTTGTACAGGAACAGCCCGACGAAGAGGGCCACCCACACGCCAATTCCCAGGACCGGGTTCAGCGTCTCCGGCGGCTCGCCGTCGACCAACGGCTTCTGCGTTCCGCCGCTGACGACTTCCTGCTTGAAGGTGTTCATGCCCATCGGGCAAGCACCTTATTGGCCACTTCGCGGGCTGTGGCGTCGGCCGCCACGACATCGTCAACCGTCACACACGGGCCGCCCGGCCACTGCTGCAGGGCGGCCTCGTTGCTCTCGGCGATCTGCGTCCAGCGGATGCGGCCTTCGAGGAAGGCCTCCACCGCGACCTCGTTCGCCGCGCTCAACCAAGCAGGTGCGGTGCCACCCGCACGCCCGGCGTCGTAGGCCAGCGCCAGGCAGCGGAACGTGGCGGTGTCCGGCGGTTGGAAGTCCAGTCGCCCCACCTGCGCCCAGTCGATGCGCCCGAACGGCGTCCCGATGCGGGCCGGGTAGGCGAGCGCATAGCCGATGGGCAGGCGCATGTCGGGCATGGACAACTGGGCGATGGTGCTGCCGTCGGTGAACTCGGCCATCGAGTGCACCACGCTCTGCGGGTGCACCACGACCTCGATGCGGTCGTACGGCGTATGGAACAGTTCGTGCGCCTCGATGACCTCCAGCCCCTTGTTCATCAGCGTGCTGGAGTCGATGGTGATCTTCGGGCCCATCTTCCACGTCGGGTGGGCCAACGCTTGCTCCACGCCCACGTCGGCGAGTTCCGCTGCGGTGCGGCCCCGGAACGGGCCACCGCTGGCGGTGAGCACGATGCGCGACACCTCACGCTCGTTGTACGCCGAGGAACGCAGGCATTGGTGCACGGCGCAGTGCTCGCTGTCCACCGGCACCAGCTCCGCGCCCGGCACGTCGCGCAGCGGCTGCACCACCGGCCCGGCAGCGATCAGGCTCTCCTTGTTCGCCAACGCCAGCCTTTTGCCGGCACGCAGCGTGCCGATGGTGACCGGCAGGCCGGCGAAGCCCACCACCGCGTTGACCACCACGTCGGCCGGCTCGACGAGGTCGGCCATGTCGGCCACCACCTCGCAGAACGGCAGCGCCGCGGCGACATCGGCGCGCTGCGCCGCGTCGGCCACTGCAACCACCTTCGGCCGGAACTCGTTTGCCTGTGCGATCAACGCCTCGACCGAGGAGCCGACGCCCAGCGCGACGACCTCGTACTTGCCCTGTTCGGCGCGCACGACATCGAGCGTCTGCGTACCGATGGAGCCGGACGAGCCGGCGATGGCAACCCTCACCGTCACTTGGTGACCCACGGCTCCACGTAGATCAGCAGGTAGTACGCGGCGGGCATGGCGAACAAGAAGGCATCGAAGCGGTCGAGCACGCCGCCATGACCCTTGATGATCGAGCCGAAGTCCTTCACGTCCAGGTTGCGCTTGAACATGCTCTCGGTGAGGTCGCCGATGGGGCCGACGAACGACACGACCAGGCCAAGCAGCAGCAGGTCGCCGACGCTGTTCCAGGTGTCGCTCTTGTCCATCACCCCGAGGATGAACATCGCGCCGAGGCTGGCGACCATGCCGCCGATGAACCCCTCGACACTCTTGTTCGGGCTGATCCATTCGCGCAGTGGCGACTTGCCGACGGCACTACCGACGAACAGTGCGCCGACGTCGTTGGCCACCACCGCGACCGCGAGGAGTGTGAGCGTGTCGGTACCGATCGGGTTGCCACCGCCGAGGTTGGACATGCCAACCAGCGCCGCACCGTACGAGCCCATGATGCCGATCCAGACGATGCCGAGCATCGAGATGGCCATGTTGGGCATCGGGTTGGACTCGAGACCGCGGGCACCGATGAACGTGACGGCGCACGCAGCGAAGGCGAGGAACGTGATCAGCGGCAACGCGCCGATGCCGTAGTTGTAGGTCGCCAATGGCGCGCCGACACAGGCGACGATCCCTGGGACCAAGGCAGGCTCGTACCCCTTCTCGCGGACACGATCGAAGAACTCCATCGCTGCCAGGCCCAGAACGACCACCACGATGATGGCCGCGGCAATCGGCTTGGTCTTGATCGCGAGCAGGAAGACCACCGCGATGATCGCGCCGACCGCGATGGCCGTGGGCATGTCGCGACCCTTGGTGCCACCGACCGGGCGCGGGGCGGGCGGCCGGGTGCCGCCCGCACGCGGCGGACGGGCGGGGCGCATGGGCTCGCCCGGACGCGGACGCGGGCGGGCAGGCATGGGAGGGCGGCCCATGCCGTCGGTGGGGTCGGTGCCGATCTGGATGCGCCCGGGTGCGCGGCGCGGCGGCGGAGCGTCGTCGTACCCGCCCATCGCACCTGCGGGAGCGTCGTCGTCGAACAACCCGCCGCGCGGTTGGTCGTCGTAACTGCCGTACCCACCTGCCAGGGCGCCACCACCGCTGGAGCCAGCACCGTCATCGTCGAACAAGCCACGCGAGGGTTCTTCGAACCGCGCACGCGGGGCACGTGCCGGCGGGGCCGCGCCTTCGAACCGCGGCGAGAGGTCGTCGAGCGCGTCGAGATCCTCGAAGCTGGGTCGACGGCGCGGCGAGATGCCCTCCGGCTCGGGGTTCGTCGGCTCGTCGTTCCAGGTAGGTGCCGAATCGGAGAACGTGGACCACACGTCCACGTCGTCGTGCGCCTGGTGCTGACCGGTGGCCAGCACATCGGGAATCTCCCCGGTTGGGGGCGCGGTCCAGTGCGGCAGGGGCTCGGCGTCGTGGTCGCCGAACGACAACCCACCGTTACCTCCGTCGTCGCCGAACAGCGGCGCACCGAACTCGTCGTCGTGCCCTCTGCGGCGCCACACATCGTCTGTCATCGGGTTGCCTCCTCTGTCGGGCCGGGCGTCATCCGTCCGCTCAGACTTCCAGCAGCTCTTGCTCTTTGCGACCGAGCGCTCTGTCGATGTGCTCGATGTGCTCGTGCGTGACCTTCTCCATCTCCTTCTCGGCGCGCTCGAGCTCGTCGGCGGAGATGTCGCCCGCCTTCTCGGCGGACTCGAGGTGTTTGCGCGCATCGCGACGGATGTTGCGCACAGCCACGCGGCCTTCCTCGGCCATGTGCTTGACGACCTTCACGTACTCCTTGCGGCGCTCCTCGGTGAGGGCCGGGAAGTTGAGGCGGATCACCACGCCGTCGTTGCTGGGGTTCATGCCCAGATCGCTGTCGCGGATGGCCTTCTCGATCGCGCCCATCGTGCCGCGGTCGTGCGGCTTCACCACCAACTGACGCGGCTCGGGTACCTGAAAGCCGGCGAGCTGCTGCAGCGGGACGTGCGATCCGTAGTACTCCACGAGCAGCTTCTCCACCAGCGCGGGCGTAGCACGCCCCGTGCGCACGGTGGTGAACTGGCTCTGGACGTGCTCGACCGCCTTCCCCATCTTTTCCATGGCATCGAGAATGGTTTCTTCGGTCACCCCGCCAGCGTACCGACCCTGGAC
>CAZREK010000088.1:0-8897 GCA_964598965.1 uncultured Bifidobacterium sp.
TCACCGTCGAACAGCTCGACGCGGCGCTCACCCCGCGCACCAAGGTGCTGCTGTTCGTCAGCCCCGACAACCCCAGCGGCGCCATCTACTCGCCTGCGGAGGTCGAGGCCATCGGCCGCTGGGCCGTGGACAAGGGCGTGTGGGTGCTCACCGACGAGATCTACGAGCACCTCGTGTACGGCGACAACAAGTTCGTGTCCATGCCCACCGTCGTGCCCGAACTGGCCGACCAGTGCGTGATCGTCAACGGTGTCGCCAAGACCTATGCCATGACCGGTTGGCGCGTCGGCTGGATGATCGGGCCCAGCGACATCATGAAGGCCGCGATCAACTTCCAGTCGCACAGCACCTCCAACGTGTCCAACGTGGCGCAGGTGGCCGCGCTGGAGGCGGTCGCCGGCGACCTGTCCGCCGTGGCGATGATGCGCGAGGCGTTCAGCCGTCGCGCCACGACGATGCACCGCATGCTCAACGACATCCCCGGCGTCACCGCCATCCAGCCGCAGGGTGCCTTCTACTGCTACCCGAATGTGAAGGATCTGCTGGGTCGCCCGCTGGGGCCCAACGGCACGGTCAGCAACACCACGCTCGAGCTGGCCGACGCCATCCTGGGTGAGGCCAAGGTCGCGTTCGTGCCGGGCGAGGCGTTCGGCACGCCGGGCTACGCGCGGTTCAGCTTCGCGATGGCCGATGCCGACATGGAGGAAGGCATCCGCCGCATCCATCAGTGGGTCACCGCCTGACATGAGCAGCGCGCCCGATCCGTACGGGTTCGATTCGCTGCCGCTCGATTGGTTGCGAGCCAAGCCGGGCGGCAAGTGGGCGAAGTACGGGGGCGACCTCGCGGCCTGGGTGGCCGACATGGACTTCCGGCCGTCGGCCGCGATCGTCGACGCGCTCCATGCCGTCGCCGACACGCAGGACTTCGGGTACCCCGTTTGGCAGGGGCGGTTCCCCTCGCCGGCGGAGGAGGCGTTCGTCGGCTGGAGCGCACGGCGTCACGGCTGGCACATCGACGCCGCCGACATCGTGCCGCTGGCCGACGTGGTGCAGGGTCTGCAGTTGGTGCTGCACACGTCCACCGCGCCCGGTGACCGCGTGGTGGTGCACACGCCTGCCTACCCGCCGTTCCTGTCCAGCGTGGAGAAGACCGGCCGCGAGGTCGTACGCGTTCCTGCGCGCCGCGATGCGACGACGCCCACCGGCTGGGCGTTCGACTACGACGCACTGGATGCCGAGCTGGCCGCGCGCCCGGCCAAAGTGTTGATGCTCAGTCACCCGCACAACCCCACCGGGCACGTGTTCAGCGAGGCCGAGCTGCAACGCTTCGCCGACCTCGCCGAGCGCCACGACCTGTTGATCCTCAGCGACGAGATCCACGCCGATCTCACCTTCGCCCCGCACGTGCACCGCCCGATGGCGTTGTTCGCGCCAACCCGCACGGTCACCGTCTCCGCGCCGTCGAAGGCGTTCGCCATGCCGGGCTTGCGCTACGCGGTCGCCCACTTCGGGTCGGCTGCCGCTCGTAACGCGATCAAGATGTTGCCCGACCACCTGCTGGGTTCGGTCAGCGTCACCGCGGTCGCGGCGTCGGTCGCGGCCTGGACGCAGAGCGATGAGTGGTTGGCCGGCGTGGTGGACCGCTTGGACGCCAACCGTCATCTGGTGGCGGAGCTGTTGACCCAGCACCTACCGGACGTGGTGTACACCCCGCCCGCTTCCACCTACCTCGCCTGGCTGGACTGCCGGGCACTGGGCTTGGGCGACGACCCGTCGCAGCACTTCGCCGCCCGCGGTGTGCGCCTCAGCGAGGGCCCCAACTTCGGCGTCGAGGGCCTGGGGCATGTTCGCCTCAACTTCGCCACTGCACCGAACGTGCTGCGCGAGATCATCGCCTGCATGGCTTCCTGAGGCGCTCTACGCGAGACTGGTACATGGACATCTTCGAGACGCCCTTGCCCGGTATCGGCACGCGCTTCGAGTTCGAGTCGGCAGCGGGTGACCGGCTGGCAGTCGTAGTCCGCAGGGATGGGCAGCGCGAACTCATCGTCTACGACCGCGACGACCTCGACACCAGCCTGTCGTCGGCTGCGTTGTCGGTCGCAGATGCAGCTGCGCTGGTCGAACTGCTCGGCGGTTCACGCGTGACCGAACGGCTGGTTTCGCTGCGTCAGGAGGTGGAAGGTTTGTCGATCGAGTGGATCACGCTCGTCAACGGTCGTGGCCTCGTGGGTCGCAGCATCGGTGACGGACGCATCCGCACGGAGACCGGCGCCTCCGTGGTCGCAGTGATCCGTGACGAGACCTCGGTGCCCGCGCCGGGCCCGGAGTTCGTGTTCGCTGGCGGCGACGTGGTCTTGGTGATGGGCACTTTGGAGGGTGTCCGCAAGGCGGCGAGGATCCTCGCGCCGTGATCGCCGCGGCTACCACCGGGGTGGTGCTGTTGGAACTCGGTGTCGTCCTGTTGGTGCTGGCGATGCTGGGTCGCGTCGCTGCGCGGGTCGGCATTCCTTCCATCCCGCTCTACCTCGTGGCTGGGTTGGCGATGGGGGAGGGCAGTGTTCTTGCGCTCGATGCCAGTCGCAGCTTCCTCCGCGTCGCTGCTGACATCGGCGCCGTGCTGCTGCTCCTGCTGCTCGGCCTCGAGTACTCCACCGGGGAGCTGACTCAGGGCCTTCGCCAGAACTGGCGCAGTGGGGTGCTCGATCTTGCGCTCAACATGCCCCCGGGTGTGCTCTGCGGCCTGGTGTTGGGGTGGGATCCACTTGCCGCCGTTCTGTTCGGTGGGGCCACCTATATGTCGTCGTCGGGCATCATCGCTCGCATGCTGGACGATCTGGGTCGGATCGGTCACCGCGAGACGCCGGTCGTGCTGTCGATCCTGGTGATCGAGGACTTGGCGATGGCGGTGTTCCTGCCGGTGATGGCCGTGCTGCTCGTGGGTGCTTCGCCGCTGGAGGGCGTGGTGTCGGTCGTGGTGGCGGTGGGTGCGGTGATGCTGGCGCTCGCAGCCTCCATTCGCTGGGGTCGTCACCTGTCCCGCCTTGTCGCTTCACGCTCGAACGAGCTGTTGTTGCTGACAGTGCTGGGCTTGACATTGGTGGTGGCCGGCCTGGCCGAGGAGGTGCAGGTATCGGCCGCGGTGGGGGCGTTCGTGATCGGCGTGACGCTGTCGGGGCACGTGGCGGAGGCTGGGCGCCATGTGCTGGAACCGCTGCGAGATGTGTTCGGCGGGGTCTTCTTCGTGTTCTTCGGGGTGCAAGTCGACCCCGGCGCACTCGGGCCGGTGGTCCTGCCCGCCGCAATCCTCACGGTCGTGACGGTCGCCACCAAGTACGGCACCGGGTGGTTGGCGGCGCGTCGGGCGCGTGTCGGCGACCGCGGCCGTGTGCGCGCCGGGTTGGCGCTGACCGCGCGTGGCGAGTTCTCGATCGTGATCGCTGGCATCGGCGTCGCTGCAGGAACACATGCCGATCTCGGCCCGCTGACCGCCTGTTACGTCCTCATGGTCGCCGTCGTCGGGTCGCTGTTGCTGCGGTACAGCGACTCGCTCTCCGACCGGTTCGCCTGAACCGAGCCTGTGGGACGGTCAGACGAAAAGGTTGCCGGTGGGGGTGGCGAGGAACGCAGGCAGGTCGATCTGCTCCTGCTTGATGAAGCCCTTCTGCGGCAGCGAACCGGCGCGCACCATCTCGATCACCGCGGCGACCGAACCGGCGGTGGTCCAGGCGATGGCGGTGCGATGGGTGCCGGCGACTTCGCGCGGCATGTACGCGCGCACGAACTCCTCGCGACGCAGTTGGCCGTTCACGGAACCCTCGGACGAGACATGCACGTAGACCACGTCGTCGTTGACCGGCGGCTTGGCGTGGGTCAGCAACTCGCCGGCAAGATCGCGGCGTTCGCGCATGAGCAGCTCGTGGAAGAAGAAGTTCATCAGCTCCATGTGGCCGGGGTAGCGGATCGTCTTGTAGTCGATGTTGGCCACACGGCCGTGGTACGTGTCGCACATGGTGCCCAGGCCACCGGAGGTGGTGAACGCCTCCAGCCGCAAGCCGTTGATGTGCAACGTCTCACGCCACTCCATCGGCGACACCCACTTGCGCTGACCCTCCTCGATGACCTCGCAGTCGTTGAGGTACTCGTTCACCACACCCTCAGGTGACCAGTTGAACGCGTAACCGAGCAGACCGGTGGGGTGCTGCGGGAGCGCGCCGACGCGCATGCGCACCGCGCGGCACACATCGAACGACTCGATCTGCGACGCGGCGACGATGCCGACGAAGCCGGGGGCCAGGCCGCACTGAGGAGCCATGACACCCGCGGAAGTCTTGCTGAGCTCGATGATCGACTGAGTGGTACTGACGTCTTCGGTGAGGTCGAAGTAGTGCACACCCACCTCGTGCGCCAGCGCGGCGACGGCCTTGTTGAGGTGGTAGGGCAGACAGGACAGCACCGCGTCGTGGGCCGACAATTCTGCGCGCAGCGCTGCAGCATCGGTGACGTCGACCGACTTGACCACGAAACCACCGTCCAGCCGCGGCGCACGTTGGTCCACACCAGTGACGCGCAGGCCTGCTTCGTGCAGGAAGGTGGCGGCGAGCTGGCCGACCTTGCCGAGACCGAGGACGACGATGGAATCGAGAGCCATGCAGCCAGGGTATCGGCGCCCCACGAGGGGCCGGACCGGTCTGGGCCGCCGCGACCGGCGGCTAGGGTGCCGACTCACCGTCGATCCACAGGAGTCCTGCCATGCGTTCACGGTTCACCCATCTCGCGTGCGGCGTCGTTGCCGTCCTCGCGATCGCCAGCTGCGGCGGCGACGACAAGTCCGGTGGCGGCGCGGTGGTCACGTCGGACACTGGCGACACGTCCGCGCCCACCTCAGGTGCGACGGAGACCACAGAGATCGGGTTCGACGACTCCTACGAGCGCGGACCCGTCGGCATCCGCGTCGTCAACCTGCTCGACCAGGACGTCGACATCTATGTCCGCACCTCCGGCCTCGTGCAGGCCTACCTGGTCGCGGGCGGCGTGCCGCCCGGTGTGGCGACCGAGTTCTACAACCCTCCGCCCGAGGGCGAACTGGTGGTCACCACCACCCGGTCCGGCGACGCGGATTGCGTGATCGACTGCACCCACTTTCTCGCCGAGGTGGGCACGTACGAGGAGAACGGGCCGGCGCACACGCTGGTACTCGTGGTGGCCGATGGCAGCACCACTTCCCTCGACCTCTGGGAGCAGCCCAGCGTGACGCACGGCAATGCCAACGAGATCGTGCCTGCCGACCCGACGGCGGGCATCGTGGTGGTCACCGGCTACGGGGTCGAGGATGCCGACTTCGGCCTTCGCATGGCGATTGCCGGAACGCCGGGGTGTGTGGAGCCGTTCAACCTCAGCGGCGTGCTGATCGGTGGCAACCAGACACCGGCCTTCGTGCTGCCCACCTCGCCGGCCGAGGTCAGCCTCTACGACAACAACGATCGCGAGTGTGCCGGCCCGCCCGTCGGCGGTCCGTTCACCCTCCAGGCCGGGCCGGGCGAGCGTCTGCACCTGATCCTGTACGGCACTGTCGCCGCCGGTGTCGAGGGCATCATCCTGCCGATGCAATAGGGCGCACTACTCAGTCGCCGTCACCTATGGCGTCGTCCGGCGCGAGGAGCTCCGCATCGTCAGGCGCATCGGCGATCAGTAACCCGCCGATGAAGCCACCCTCACCACTGCTCGCTTCGCCGCCGCCCGACTCGCCGCCACCCGAGTCACCACCGCCCGAGTCACCACCGCCCGACTCGCCACCCTCGCCGTCGCCCTCGCTCGATCCGCCTTCGTCGGGGTCGCTGCTGTCGCCGCCACCCAGTACCAGATTGCCGGTACCCGAGATGATGTGCCGCGCCGCGTTGTCGACGAACTTCTGGACACCAGCAGCCGCCGCATCGTAGAGGTTGCTGGCGAACTGCACGGGGTGCTGTGCAGCGACCGACATGCCACGAATCGCGGCCGCCGAGCCGCCGTAGGCCGAGACATCGCCGTCGCCAGGGTCTGTCAGCTCGCCGATGGAGACGGGGTCGACCCGGGGAGGCTCGATCTGGTCACCGGGTCTCGCGTCGAGGCGATGGCCGCGCGGCAGCGTGAGGTCGTCATCAGCATCGAACAGGTCGGTCATGGCGCTGATGGTCGCACAGTGGGCCGCCCGTTGTCATCGGGCATCTTCCCGATCAGTAGTCGATGCCGCGCTTGGCGTTGATGCCTGCCTGGAACGCGTGCTTCACCTCGCGCATTTCGGTCACCGTGTCGGCGACATCAATCAGCGCCTGGGGTGCGTCGCGGCCGGTGGCGACGATGTTGACGTGCCGTGGGCGGGTGGCGATGGTGGCCACGACCTCCTCGGTGGGCACCCAGCCCCACGAGCACAGGTAGGTGACCTCGTCAAGGATCACCAGATCGTGGTTGCCGGCGGCGATCAGGTTGGCTGCCAGCGACCACGCATCGCGGGCGAGTGCGATGTCGTGGCTCTGGTCGTCCGAGTCCCAGGTGAACCCGCCACCGAGCGCGTGCCACTCCACACCCAGCTGGCGGCCGATCTTCTCCTCGCCCACCTTCCAGTCGCTGCCCTTGATGAACTGCACGACGGCGACCTTCCAGTCGCGGGCGACGGCGCGGATCATGACGCCGAACGCCGCAGAGCTCTTGCCCTTGCCGTTGCCGGTGTTGACCAGCACCAGCGAGTCGGCATTGCGCAGGCCGTCGGGTCGTGGGTCGTCGACCAGCGGTTGCGTGTGGTCGGTGTCGTGATCGGGCGTGCTCATGGGGATTGGAGCGAGC
Source organism: uncultured Bifidobacterium sp. (assembly GCA_964598965.1). GTDB lineage: Bacteria > Actinomycetota > Acidimicrobiia > Acidimicrobiales > Ilumatobacteraceae > UBA668. The sequence goes on from CAZREK010000088.1 coordinate 6,823, forward strand.
TTACGCAGACGGTGCTACGGTTCCCTCGTCCACCGCACGGCCTGTTCGTGTGGCGGATGCACCCCAACCAGCGAAGCCGGTGAGATTCCGGCACTGTCCCGCAACGGTGATGCGACTCTCCCAAGGGTCGACAAGTCCGGTCGCCTGGCGAGGTGCGCGCAACTCACCCTCGAGGCAAGGGGGGTTCGCGGATGCCACGGCATCCGGGATCCAGCTTGTCCTCCCGAACCGGAGGCAACGCCTCCGGAGAAACGGAGGATCCGATGAAACGGTTCACTTCTCTTGCCGCTCTGACGGCATTGCTCATCACCGCGGCTGCGTGCGGCGACGACGACTCGTCGTCGACGGCCGACACCAACGCTGCTGCGTCCACCTCGGCGGCGTCGGAGGCGACCGAGCCCGCCGACGTGCCCCAGGCGATCATCAGCTTGGCCCCCACGCAGACGGAAATCCTGTTCGCGATCGGTGCCGGTGATCAGGTGATCGCCGTCGACGAGATGTCGAACTACCCGGCCGAGGCGCTGGACAAGCCGCACGACCTGTCCGGCTTCGAGCCCAACGTCGAGGCGATCGCCGCGCTGAACCCCGACCTGGTGGTCATCGGCGATGACTTCAAGGGCCTGGCCCCGCAGCTGGCCGAGCTGGGCATCGACAGCTGGGCCAGCCCGGCACCCACCACGCTGGACGAGGCCTACGCGCAGATCGAACAGCTGGGCGCGGTCACCGGCCACATCGCCGAGGCCGCCGAGCTGGTGGGCAACATGCAGACCGACATCCAGGCTGCGGTGGATGCCGCGCCGAAGCCGGCTGCACCGCTGACCTACTACCACGAGCTGGACCCCACCCTGTACACGGTCACCAGCAACTCGTTCGTGGGCCAGGTGTACGCCCTTTTCGGGCTGACGAGCATCGCCGACGGTGTGGAAGAAGGCAACGACTACCCGCAGCTGAACGCGGAGTTCCTGATCAACGCCAACCCGGACCTCATCATCCTCGCCGACGCCAACTGGAGCGGTGAGTCTCCCGAGACCGTCGCCGCCCGCGACGGCTGGGCCGACGTGGCCGCGGTGAAGAACGGTTCGGTCATCGTCATCGACGACGACATCGCCTCGCGCTGGGGACCGCGCCTGGTGGACTTCGTGAAGGCCGTCGCGGCCGCGCTGCAGACGGTCCCGGCCGCCTGATGAACGAGCGTCGCGCCGGGCGCTGGTGGCTGCCGGCAGCAGTGCTGCTGCTGGTTGGTGCTGTCGCGCTCGGCGCGATGATCGGGCCGGCGGGCACGGTGTCGTCGGCCAACTGGAACATCATCTGGCACATCCGCCTGCCGCGGGTCGTCTTGGCGGGCATCGTCGGCTCGATGCTGTCGTTGGCCGGTGCCAGCTATCAGGGCGTGTTCCGCAACCCGTTGGTGGACCCGTACCTGCTGGGCGCTGCAGCGGGTGCCGGCCTGGGCGCGACGCTGGTGTTCGTGTACGGCGGCTTCGCCACCACGGACTGGTTGGTGGACCCGTTGCCGCTGGCCGCGTTCCTGGGTGCGTTGGCCGCGGTGTTCATCACCTACACGGTGGGCGCATCGTTCGGGGGTAGCACGCTCAGCCTGGTGTTGGCCGGTGTCGCCGTCGCCGCGCTGGCAACCGCGGTGCAGCAGTTCCTGCTGCTGCGCAACAGCGACGTGATCAAGGAGGTCTACTCCTGGATCAGCGGCCGCGTCAGCACCGCCACGTGGCACGACGTGAAGCTGGTGCTGCCGTACGTGCTGGTGTCCGCGGTCGTGTTGCTGATGCACCGCCGCCATCTGGACGTGTTGCGCGTGGGCGACGAGGAAGCAGCAACGCTCGGTGCCGAGGTGCGCCGCGTGCGCCTGGCAGTCGTGATCGCGGCGACGCTGGGCACCGCCGCGGTGGTCAGCGTCAGTGGGTTGATCGGGTTCGTGGGCATCATGGTGCCGCACCTTGTGCGCCTGCTGGCCGGCTCGTCGTACCGCAAGGTACTACCGCTCAGCTTGGTGGTGGGCGCCGCCTTCTTGATCCTGGCCGACATTCCCGGCCGCGTGCTGGAGCACGGTGGCGAGACCC
>CAZREK010000089.1:0-8809 GCA_964598965.1 uncultured Bifidobacterium sp.
TGTACCAGTCGGAGGCGGCGTCCGCGGGCACGATGTTCGGCTTGTCGCCGCCGCGAGTGATGACACCGTGGATGCGCTCGTCGGTGCGGATGTGCTGGCGCATGGCCGCCACGTTCATGTAGCCCAACACCGCTGCATCGAGGGCGTTGCGGCCCTCCCACGGGGCTGCAGCGGCGTGCGCCGCCTTGCCCTGGTACTCCACCTGCAGTTCCTGGATGGCGAGCGTCTGCATGGACAGCAGGTCAGCGTCGGCCGGGTGCACCATCATCGCCGCGGTCACGCCGTCGAAGGCACCCTTGCGGGCCATGCGCACCTTGCCGCCGCCGCCTTCCTCGGCCGGGGTGCCCATGATGCGCACTCGTCCACCGGCGGCTTCGGCCACGAGTGCGGCGGCCAGGCCCGCACCCAGGCCGGCGGTGGCGATGATGTTGTGGCCGCAGGCGTGGCCCACGCCGGGCAGCGCGTCGTACTCGCACAGCACTGCGATCTCCGGCCCTTCGCGCCCGACCCGCGAGTCGAATGCCGTCGCCAAGTCGTAGGCGTGACGCACCGGTGCAACGCCCTCGCGCTCGAGGAAGTCCGTGAGCAGCTGGTGGGCGAAGTGCTCCTCGTAGTTCAGCTCGGGGTGAGCATGGATCTGGTGGCTGGCGTCGATGAGACGGTCGGCGAGTTCGTCGACGCGGTCACAGACGGCCTGCTTGAGCGCGGCGGTGTCCATTCGCCCGACGCTACCGCGCCCTCAGGCGTACGCGGTGAGGGCGTCCGGTTCGACCGTCAGCTGCACGCGGTCGGCGCGCCGCCACTGGGCTCCGTCCACCCAGAGGTCCAACGGCCGGTCGAACTCCAAGGTGGCCGCAGCGACCCGGCGCGTGGCCAGCTGTGGATGCGGGAGATGCGTCCCGGTGCGAGCGCGTGCGCGAGCTTGCAGGCGCGTGCGCACGGGCATGGTGCGGGCCACCTGCAGCAGGTCCAGCTTGCCGTCGTTCGGATGCGCGCGAGGGGCGACGTCGTAGCGGCCGAAGAACTGCGCATTCATCGCCATCCACACCTCGCCGCGCCACCAGCGGCGGCGGGCGACGACGTGGGCGATCGCCCAGGTGACAGCGCCGTCAGCCTCGACGCGCACGAGATCCACAGGAGCTTTCGTGACGGTGCCGGGAAACCGACCTGGCGCACCACCGCCCATCGTGCGCGCCAGGTCGCCTCCGGCGAACCCGATGCTGGGCAACGGCGAGTCGACCGTCCGCGCTGCCACCACCCACACCTGGGCGGCCTGATCCGTGTCGGCGATCAGCAACGAGGCCGGCGATTCCACCGCTTCCCCCCACGGTTCGCCCTTGCGAATCGTCATGACGAAACCTGCTCGGTTGCAGCTGCTGGGACTGCTTCGACGGGCGGCTCGGGCTCGGGTTCCACCGTGCTGCTCGCGGCCACCACGCCACGGAACAAGCGGTCGGCGGCGTCGCTGGCGGCACGGCGGGTGTCGCGCGACGGTGCCACGATCGCGAACTGGCGTAGCAGGTCGATGAGCTGCTTCATCGTGCGCACGAAGTCGCCGCCGGTCAGTTCCTCCTCCGCCACCACCTCGGCGAAACCCTCCCCCGCCGCCCACGCGTAGGCGACGGCGATGAAGGTGGGGTCCGGTGGCCGGTGCACACCGAGACCAGCCGCTTCCTCCGCGTCCTGCAGGCGGTAGCTGATCTCGGCGATCGACTGCCAGCGGCGACGGACCAGCGGCGACGGGTACCACGGCGCAGGCGGGTCGTCGGGGCTGCGGTGCTCGTACACGAAGACACTGGCGAGTGCGGCGAGCGACGCCGGCTCCAGCCCGTCCAGCAGGCCAGTGCGCACGCACTCCACCACCAGCAGATCGCTTTCGTGGAACAGCCCGGCCAGCACCTCCCCCGCCTCGGTCAGCGACCAGTCCTTCACGTAGCCCCAGTCGCGCAGGATGCCGAGCACACGGTCGAAGTCGAGCGCGACGGACTGACTGCGCCCACCCATGCGGGCGCGCAACTCCTCGACCTCCCGTGCCGCCCGCCGCGCTTGCCCGGCTGCCTTCAGTCGGTCCTGGAGATCGGGGTCCTGCTCCACCGGGTGACCGTACGGGTACTCGTCCAGCGTCGGGTCGGCGCGACGGCGGCGGCGGTGCGGTTCCAGCTTCACCTGCTCCAGCCGCGTGGCCACCAGGCGCACGTAGTCGTTGCGATTCGGGGTGTAGTCCGTCGGTAGCTCGATACGGCCGAGCGCGCTCGGCGGTTCGTCGAAGTCCGGCGTGGTCAACATCAACAGGTCTCGGCGCACGGTCAACGTCGTCAGCCGCATGCCGCCCTTGCGGTGGCTGGAGTTCAACACCACCACGCGGCCCGCGTAGCGGCCCTTCTCCACGTACAGCACGTCACCGGGCTTCAGGCGCATCATCGCGATCGTGATCGGGTCGTCGCGCACCATCGGGCCGGACGACGTCCGCGGCTCGTCGCGCTCCAGCATGCGGCGGTACTCGTCGATGTCGCCGTACGGGCTGGCAGAGCGCTCGAGCAGCTCGTTCAGCTGTTGTTGGCGACGCTCGAGGCGCGCTTCTAAGCGCACCACCTCGCGATCCGCCTGGTACTGGGCGAACGACAGGTTCAGCAGGTGGTGGGCACGCTCGCTGGTGTACGAGCGCACCAGGTTGGCAGCCATGTTGTAGGTGGGCCGGAAGGCAGAGTTGAGGTGGAAGGAGCGGCTAGAAGCCAGCGCAGCCACCTGGTCGAACGGCACGAACGGACTCCACAACACGACGGCGTGCCCCAGTTCGTCCAGCCCACGGCGCCCGGCGCGGCCGGTCAGCTGCGTGTACTCGCCGGGTGTCAGGAACGTGTGGTGATCGCCGGTGAACTTGCTGAGCTTCTCGATGACCACCGTCTTGGCCGGCATGTTGATGCCGACGGCAAGCGTCTCGGTGGCGAACACGACCTTCACCAGGCCCTCGACGAAGCAGGCTTCCACAACCTCTTTGAACGGCGGCACCATGCCGGCGTGGTGAGCAGCCAGGCCGGCTTCCAGTTGTGCGAGGAACTGGGCGTAACCCAGCACGGCCAGGTCGGCGGGGTGGATGCCGCCGAGTCGCGACTCGACGATCTCGCGGATGCGCTGGCGCTCGTCGGCAGTGGTCAACCGGAGGCCGGCCAGGTGACACGAGCGGGCTGCTTCGTCGCACTGGTTGCGGCTGAAGATGAAGTAGATCGCCGGCAGCATGCGCTGACGGTCCAGCAGCTCCACCACTTCCAAGCGTGACGGAGTGAACAGCTTGCGCCGCGCCTGCGGCTTGCCCCGCTTCTCGCGATCCCTGCGACCGCGACCTGCTTCCGCGTCCAGGCGCACCGCGTCGTTGTTCGGTCGACCGCCCACCAGCACGGGCATCAGGTGCGTGCGGTCGTGCGTGCGGTCCCCGATCAGGAACAGGTTGTCCAGGCGCACCGGGCGACGGTCCTCCAGGATCGCCCGCGTTGCACCGCGCACGGTCGTGATCCACTCCGCCAGCTCGGTGGCGTTGCTGACGGTTGCCGACAGGCACACCAGCTTCACCCGCGTGTCGAGGTGGATGATCACTTCCTCCCACACCGGGCCGCGGTAGGCGTCCTGCAGGAAGTGCACCTCGTCGAGCACCACCACGCCGAGGCGCTGCAACGCCGGGCTGCCCGCGTAGATCATGTTGCGCAACACTTCGGTGGTCATCACCACCACTGGTGCGTCGGCGTTGATGTTGTTGTCGCCGGTCAGCAGGCCCACCATGTGCGGCCCCAGCCGGTGCGCAAGATCGTGGTACTTCTGGTTCGACAGCGCCTTGATCGGCGCGGTGTAGAACGCTCGCTTGCCGTCGGCGACTGCCGCATCGACCGCGTATTCCGCCACGACGGTCTTGCCGCTACCGGTGGGCGCGGCGACCAGTACGGACTCGCCATCGTCCAAGGCATCGAGGGCTCGCAGCTGGAAGTCGTCGAGCGGGAACGGGTAGTGGGCGATCAGCTCGGCCCGGTCGGCGCGCACGTTCCTATCGTGTCAGGCTTCGGCGGCTTCGCGGGCGCGCTTTCGCTTCTGCGCCACGCGGCCGATGACGACGGACGCGAAGTAGAAGATGGTCATCGGCCCGGCGAGCGCCATCATCGAGTAGGGGTCGCCGCTGGGGGTGACCACCGCGGCGATGACGAAGATGATCACGATGGCGTAGCGCCACTGCTTCAGCAGGGTCTGCGGGGTGAGCACGCCCACCAACTGCAGGAACACCAACAGCACCGGGAACAAGAAGGTGATGCCGAACGCGGCGACCATCAGACCGAGCAGGCTGACGTACTTGCTGATTTGGAAGTTGGCCTGGACGTCGTTGCCCGACCAGCTGATGAGGAAGTCGAGCGCCGGACCCATCGTCCAGTAGGCCACCGCCGCGCCCATGGCGAACAAGCTGACCGACGAGATGATGAACGGGATGGCGTACTTCTTCTCCTTCGCGTGCAGCGCCGGTACCACGAAGCGCCAGATCTGCCACAAGATCACCGGCAGCGCGAGGATGATGCCGCCGTAGGTGCAGATGGACAAGCGCGTGGAGAAGCCCTCGAGCGGGCCGAGCGACACGACCTTGCCGCTGCATCCGAGCTTCGGCTTGGATTCGCACAGGTCCTTGTACGGCTTGCGGAGGAAGTCGAGGGCCTGGTCGTACATGGCGAGCAGGACGATGATGCCCACCACGACGGCAAGAACCGAACGGATGATGCGAGTACGCAACTCCGCGAGGTGCTGCGTGAGCGTCATCTGGTCGTCGGGTGTCTTGATGCGCGGCTTTGCCTTGCCGCTGGTCTTGGCGCTCATTCGCTGGCTGCTTCGTCTGCTGCTTCGGTCTGATCGACCTTCCGCCTACGTGCGGCGGGATCACCGAAGTTCAGTGTCGTGTCGCGTTTGACGGGGCGGATCTGCTCGGCCGCCTCCGGCTCGCCGTTCGTCACCGGTGTCTCTGCTGCATGTGTGCTGGATGAAAGGTCGGCGTCGAAGTCGAAGTTGGCAGCGGCGCGCACTGCGTCGGCGGTGCTGCGCAGCTCACGCATCGGCTCGTCGAGTGCCGAGCGCAACTCGCCCTGAAAACCGTTCGCCACCTTCTTGAACTCGGAGTACGTGCGGCCGAACTTGCGCACCGCGTCGGGCAGCTTCTCCGGGCCCAGCACCACCAGGGCGATGAGCAGCAGGAAGATCAGTTCGCTGCCCTGGATGTTGAACACGGCGCCGAGTCTAGGCACGCCGCGCGATGATCGAGGGGTGCAGCAGCGGCTCTCTTCGCTCCTTCCCTCCCCCATCGGTTTCGGCCACCGTGGCGCTCGCGCCTACCTGCCGGAGAACACGATCGAGGCGTTCGGGCTGGCGCTCGAGCAAGGGGCGACGGGGTTGGAGAGCGACGTCTGGCTGACCGCTGACGGAGTTCCGGTGCTGGACCACGACGGTCTCATCCGCCGCGGTTTCGGGCGTGGGCGGCCGATCTCCGGGGTCCGCCGGGCCGACCTACCGGCGCACATTCCAGCGCTCACCGACCTGATCGAGGCCTGCGGCAGCCAGTACCACTTGTCCCTCGACCTCAAGGACCCCGGCTCCGGTCAGCGGGTGGTCGACGTCGTCCGCGAGGCCGCCCCCGAGATGCTCCCGCGCCTGTGGTTGTGCTCGCCGGTGTGGGAATCGTTGCTGCCCTTGCGCGGCTCAGGGGCACGACTGGTGGACAGCACACGCCTGGCCCGCATCAAGGAGGGTCCAGAGCGTCGGGCGGCCACGTTGGCCCAGCACGGCATCGACGCGATCAACCTGCACCACTCCGACTGGAACGGTGGCATGGTCACCCTGTTCCATCGTTTCGAGCGCATCGCCTTCGGATGGGACATGCAGACCGAGCACCTGCTCGCTGCAGGGCTCTTGATGGGTCTCGACGCCGTCTACTGCGACTCGCCGGACCGCATGATGGCCGTGTTCGCAGAGATCTTCCGCTGAGCTACAGCCAGCGCCAGTCGCCCGCCGGCCAGATGACAACGAACGCACGACCGATGATGTCGTCGTAGGCGATCGGGCCCAGATCGCGACTGTCCTTGGAACCGCCACGGTTGTCACCGAGCACGTACACCGCATCCTGCGGGATCTCCAGCGGCGGCTGATCGCCACCACAGTTGGTGGAGGTGACGACGTTGGGGTCGAGGTACGGCTCGACCAGCTCCTTGCCATCGATGTAGAGCACGCAGGAGCGGTACTCCACGGTCTCACCCGGAAGGCCGACCACGCGCTTGATGAGGTCGCGCTCGCCCACGGACTCGATCGTCTTCAACACCACCACGTCACCACGGTTGGGGTCGTGCATGCGGTAGCTGAGCTTGTTGACCAGCACACGGTCGCCATCGTGGAGCGTGCTGTACATGGAGGTGCCGGACACCGCGAACTGCTCCAGCACGTAGGCGCGCACCAACAGGGCCGCTCCGATGGCAACAAACACGACGACGAACCACTCCAGCCAGGCATTCGCCTTGCGCTTGGGGGCCTTGGCGGGCACCGTGCGATCGACCTCGACCGTCTCGATCAAAGTGTCGCCGACCGATCCGCTCGCGCCGGGGTCGGAGGGCCACAGATCGTTGGACATCGTCCACACGCTAGCGGCAGCCGAGGGTAACGGCCGGTCAGAGCGAGGCGATCAACTTCTCGACGCGCTCGTCGCGACTGCGGAACGGGTCCTTGCACAGCACGGTGCGCTGGGCCTGGTCGTTCAGCTTCAGGTGCACCCAGTCCACCGTGTAGTCGCGCTTGCGTTCCTTGGCCCGCTTGATGAACTCGCCGCGCAGGCGGGCGCGGGTGGTCTGCGGCGGCGTTTCGACGGCGGTCTCGATGTCCGAGTCGAGGCACATGCGCTCGATCATCCCGCGGTCCTGCAGCTTGTAGAACGGACTGCGGTCGCGGCAGATGTCGTGGTACTGCAGGTCCAGCAACTGCACGCGGGCGTGACCGAGGGGCAGGTCGTGGCGTGCACGGAAGGCCTCGATGAGTCGGTACTTGATCACCCAGTCGACCTCGCGGTCCAGCTTCAGCGGGTCGTTCTCGATGGTGCTGATGCAGTGCTCCCACATCTCCAGCGCCTTCTGCTCCATCGCCGGGAAACCCTTGGTGTCCGCGTAGCGCAGAGCTCGGTCCAGGTACTCGCGTTGGATGTCGAGTGCACTGACCTCCCGGCCGTTGGCCAAGCGCACCTTGCGTCGGCACGTGGGGTCGTGGGCGATGTCGCGGATGGCGCGGATGGGGTTCTCCAGCGTCATGTCGCGCAGGATGACGGTGGGGTCCTCCAGCATGCGCAACATGCAGGCCGCGGCGCCGATCTTCACGAACGTCGTGTACTCGCTCATGTTGCTGTCGCCGACGATGACGTGCAGGCGGCGGTACTGCTCCGCATCGGCGTGCGGTTCGTCGCGAGTGTTGATGATCGGTCGGCTGCGCGTTGTCGCGCTGCTGACGCCTTCCCAGATGTGCTCCGCGCGCTGCGCCATGGAGAACACGGCGCCGCGAGCCGTCTGGTGCACCTTGCCGGCGCCCGTGTAGATCTGGCGGCTGACGAGGAAGGGAATCAATACCTCCGCGTAGTGCGCCATGTCGTCGGCGCGGCTGGTGAGGTAGTTCTCGTGGCAGCCGTAGCTGTTGCCGGCGGAGTCGGTGTTGTTCTTGAACAGGTAAATCGTGCCGCGGATGCCTTCCTCGCGCAGCCGCTGCTCGGCCGAGTGCAGCAAGCTCTCCAGAATGCGCTCGCCCGCCTTGTCGTGCACTACGACGTCGTAGAGGCTGTCGCATTCCGGCGTGGCGTACTCGGGGTGCGAGCCGACGTCGAGGTACAGGCGAGCACCGTTCTGCAGGAACACGTTGCTGCTGCGCCCCCAGCTGACCACCTTGCGGAACAGGTAGCGAGCCACCTCGTCCGGGCTGAGGCGCCGCTGGCCGCGGAGTGTGCACGTCACGCCGTACTCGTTCTCCAGGCCGTAGATGCGGCGCTCCATCGCGCTGACCGTAGCGCATCCCTTCCGCCCCGCCGCCCCGCCCGTCACCCCCACCCCAGATGCGAGTGGGTGCTCACCATCCGAGTGGCTGGTGCACGCCCGAGTGGGTGGTGGCACCCAGGGTGGCACCACCCACTCGTACCCCTAGGCGACGAGGAGGCAGCGGGCGTGATAGAGGGCGGCCAGCTCGTCGCACAGCCCGTCAACATCCAGCAAGTCCAGCTCGCTCACGCGCTCGACCTGCCAGCCGATGCGGTGACACTGACGATCACGGCGCTTGTCCCGGGTTGTGCCCTCCAGCAGCAAGTGCTCTGGGTGTACGTCGATTTCGATGCCCCATCGGATGCTCGGTACGGCGAGGTCGAGATGGATCTTGCGGCCGTTCGGCAGTTGCAGATCGCCGTACTGCGCCACTACGGGCACGCCCAGCGCTCGCAACGCCGCTGCGACGCGCACCTCCGGATGCGAGTCTGCCGGCCGACCACTGCGACCCAGCAGTGTGGCGACGAAGCGAACGGACCCTGGCCGAGCAGGGTGGGCCATCTCCGACCCCATCCGGCCCAGCGTGGCCATCGTCACTCTCCCCTCGCGCAACAGCTGCTCGACCACCGAGCAATGGTCCAACGGCCCGAGTGATGCCGCTAGATCGAACGCAAGGCGAGCGTCGCTGGCGATGATGATGCCGTCGGCGCGGTGCACACGGTGTGCAGGAGGGATCTTCGTTGACTGCCGCAGCCGGACCCCTGGGTACGGGCCGATGTGCGCACCGTGGG
>CAZREK010000090.1:0-8781 GCA_964598965.1 uncultured Bifidobacterium sp.
GGTGGGCAAGGAGATGGGAGTCGTGCCATGAGTGCACCCGCGAAGTCGACGATGCAGGCGCTGGTGAAGGCGAAGCGCGAACCAGGGCTGTGGCTGCAGGAGGTGCCGGTGCCCACGGTGGGCGACGGCGACGTGATGATCCGCGTGCACAAGACATCCATCTGCGGCACCGACCTGCACATCTTCCACTGGGACGCGTGGGCGCAGAAGACGATTCCCGTACCCATGGTGGTGGGCCACGAGTTCATGGGGGAGATCGCCGCGCTCGGGCCGGGCGTGAAGGGGCTGGAGGTCGGTCAACGCGTCGCCGGCGAAGGTCATGTCACCTGCGGCCACTGCCGCAACTGCAAGGGAGGTCGTCGCGAGTTCTGTCACAACCACACCGGTGTGGGGGTCACCCGCCCCGGTGCGTTCGCCGAGTACGTCGTCATCCCTGCGCAGAACGTGTTCGTCGTGCCACCGCACATCACCGACGACGTTGCCGCAGTGCTCGACCCGTTGGGCAACGCAACGCACACTGCGCTGCGCTTCGACGTGGTGGGCGAGGACGTGTTGATCACCGGCGCGGGTCCGATCGGTGTGTTGGCCGCAGCCATCGTGCGGCACATCGGTGCCCGTCACGTGGTGGTCACCGACATCAACCCCTATCGGCTGAGCATGGCTGCCGCGCACGGGGCCAGTCGGGTGGTCGATGTGCGTAGCGAGTCACTCGCGCCGGTGATGGAGTCGCTGGGCATGACGGAGGGTTTCGACGTCGGGCTGGAGATGTCCGGTGCGGAGCAGGCGTTCAACCAGATGCTCGACGCGATGAACCACGGTGGCCGCATCGCGGTGCTGGGCATCCCGTCCGGACCGATGACGCTGGACGTCAACGACGTGATCTTCAAGGGTCTCGAGGTGCAGGGCATCTACGGCCGGCGCATCTTCGAGACGTGGTACAAGATGGCCGCAATGCTGCAGAGCGGGCTCGATGTCAGCGGCATCGTCACTCATCGCTTCGATGCAGCGGACTACCTCGAGGCGTTCGACGTCGTGCACCGCGGCGAGTGCGGCAAGGTGATCCTGAACTGGTCCTGAAAAGCGAACGAGGCCCGCACCGCATCGCTGCAGCGCGGGCCTCGTCGAGTTCAGTCGGTCAGCGGCGGGCGAGGCGACGCGGGGCCATGATCAGGACGGCGCCGGTTCCGATGAGGGCGGTGGCGATCCAGATGGTGGGCGCGGTGTCCGAGCCGGTGGGCGTGAGCGCCAGGACCATTGCCTCCTGGCATGCCTCGGGGATGCTCACGATCCATTCAGGAGCGCGGGGCACCTGCACTGCGCTTGGTTGATGCACCGTACGTTGCGCACCCGCTCCGGCGTTGGCCTCGATGTTGCAGTTGGGGTCGATGGGCACGCACGGTGCGGGCGCCTTGCTGATCGAATGACCGTGGACCGTGCGGCTCGGGCCAGTGAGGGTGATGTAGACGCAGATACCGTCGACATCCTCGCAATTCGGAGTCTCGACGATGCGCACGGAGTCGGCGTGGCTGCCGTGGACCACGCGGGCCGGCCCGGGCGGAAGGGGTCGCGAGAACACGCATTGCGTGGGCACCGTCGGGGTGTCGGTGGCCGAAGCCGTGACGGGGAGAGCGGCGGCGATGGCGACGACGGCCAGACCGGTGAGAAGTACGCGCTTCATGGGTGGTTCCTTGTGCTTCGGTCAGCGGCGGGGGAGGCGGCGGGGGGCGATGATCAGGACCGTGCCGGCGCCGAGGAACGCGGTGGCGATCCAGATGGTGGGCGCAGTGTCCGAGCCGGTGGGCGTGAGCGCGAGGACCATTGCCTCCTGGCAGGCAGAGGGGATCTCGACGATCAAGGACGGCTGGGTGCGCGGACGAACCACACCTGCGGGCTGATGCGTCACGCGAGACGGACCCTTGTACGGCTGCACGGTGATGGCGCAGGACTCGTCGAGAGGCACGCACGGTGTGGGTACCGGCTGGACCTTGGTGGGGCGACCGTGGACGGCGCGCGACGCGCCTTCATCCGGGTAGTCGACCGTGACGCAGAGACCGGCAACGTCGTCACAGTTCGGGCCGGTGAAGGGCGCCCCGGCCACGCGGTCGGTGGAGTGTGCGATTCGCGACGGGCCAGCCGGGTTGTAGTACTGCTTGCACTGGGACGGCACCGTGGGCACCGTGGTGGTGGTGTCGGCCGAGGCGGTGGCCGGCAGGGCCGCGGCGATGGCGGTGACGGCGGCGGCGGCGAAGATGGCGCGCTTCATGGGTGGTTCCTTGTCCTTTCGGTCAGCGGCGGGCGAGACGGCGGGGGGCGAGGATGAGCACTGCGCCAGCGCCGAGAAAGGCAGTGGCGATCCAGATGGTGGGGGCCGTGTTGGAGCCGGTGGGCGTGAGCGCCAGCACCATCAGCTCTTCACAGTCGGCGGGGATGTCGACGACGCCACCCGAGAGGGCAGCGGGACGTGCGGGCGCGGAGGGCTGGTGCACGACGCGCGCGGGCCCGTGCGCGTAGTCATTGAAGTTGACCGAGATGTTGCAGGCCGGCCCCAGCGGGGTGCACGGGGCAGGCAGAGCCGGGCGGCCGTGGACGGCCCGTGACTGACCACCGTCGGGGTAGTTGACGGTGACGCAGATTCCGGGGACCTCGCCGCAGTCCGGGCCCGCGTAGGTGTTGCTGACGACCGCCGGAGCGGCGTGGGTGACACGGCTGGGACCGGCGAGGTTGAAGTCGACCCAGCAGTCGGTGGGCACGGTGGGCGTCGTGGTGGTGGTGTCCGCGGAGGCGATGCTCGGCCCGACCAGGACTCCGGCCACCATCGCCACCACACCTGCCAGCAATACCTTCTTCACCGCGCGCCTCCCCGGTCTCCGCTCCAGTGGTGCACTGGTACCACTGAGCAGGGGCCTCACGTCCAAAGAGAAATGCTGAGTGATATTGACTCAAGATTGCTGATCGTCGGGTTGTCGGTGCAGCGACGAGATCCCTACACTTGCGCGTAGTCCGCTCAGCATCCCCCGAACCCGCTCGAAATCTCATCCCAAGGAGACCCACATCATGGCCAAGGCAGTCGGCATCGACCTCGGCACCACCAACTCCGTCGTCGCCATCCTCGAGGCGGGCGACCCGGTGGTCATCCCCAACTCCGAGGGCGCCCGCACCACCCCGTCGGTGGTGGCGTTCTCCAAGGCCGGCGAGGTGCTCGTCGGCGAGGTCGCCAAGCGTCAGGCGATCACCAACCCGGACCGCACGTTCCGCAGCATCAAGCGGCACATGGGCGAGTCGTGGCGCAGCGACGACATCGACGGCAAGAAGTACACCCCGCAGGAGATCAGCGCGCGCACGCTCATGAAGCTGAAGCGCGACGCCGAGGCTTACCTGGGCGTGCCGGTCACTCAGGCCGTCATCACCGTGCCCGCGTACTTCGACGACGCACAGCGCACCGCCACCAAGGAAGCCGGCCAGATCGCCGGCCTCGAGGTGCTGCGCATCATCAACGAGCCCACCGCCGCCGCACTGGCCTACGGCCTGGACAAGGGCAGCGAGGACGAGAAGGTGCTCGTGTTCGACCTCGGTGGCGGCACCTTCGACGTGTCCGTGCTGGAGATCGGCGACGGCGTGTTCGAGGTCAAGAGCACCCACGGCGACACCCACCTGGGCGGCGACGACTGGGACCAGCGCGTCATCGACTGGCTGGTGAAGGAGTTCAAGGCCAAGCACGGTGTCGACCTCGCGGCCGACCGCATGGCCAGCCAGCGCCTCAAGGAGGCCGCGGAGAAGGCGAAGATCGAGCTCAGCCAGGTCACCACCACACAGATCAACCTGCCGTTCATCACGGCCACCGCCGAGGGCCCGCTGCACCTCGACGAAACGCTCACCCGCGCCAAGTTCCAGGAGATGACGGCCGACCTCATCGAGCGTTGCCGCATCCCGTTCGAGCAGGCGCTGAAGGACGCCGGCATCAGCAAGGGCGAGCTCAACCACGTCATCCTCGTGGGCGGCTCCACCCGCATGCCCGCCGTCACCGACTTGGTGCAGAGCCTCACCGGCAAAGAGCCCAACAAGTCGGTGAACCCCGACGAGGTCGTGGCTGTCGGCGCCGCCATCCAGGCCGGCGTGCTGCGCGGCGACGTCAAGGACGTCCTGCTGCTCGACGTCACCCCGCTGTCGCTGGGCATCGAGACCAAGGGCGGCGTGATGACCAAGCTCATCGAGCGCAACACCACCATCCCCACCAAGCGCACGGAGGTGTTCACCACCGCCGAGGACATGCAGCCCAGCGTGGAGATCCATGTGTTGCAGGGCGAGCGCGAGATGGCCAACTACAACAAGACGCTCGGCCAGTTCCAGCTCGTCGACCTGCCCCCCGCCCCTCGTGGCGTGCCGCAGATCGAGGTCACCTTCGACATCGACGCCAACGGCATCGTGCACGTGTCGGCGAAGGACCGCGCCACCGGCAAGGAACAGAGCATGACCATCACCGGTCAGAGCACGCTGGACAAGAAGGACATCGACCAGATGGTCCGCGACGCGGAGGCCCACGCGGAGGAAGACCGTCAGCGCCGCGAAGAGGCCGAGGTGCTCAACAACGCCGACTCGCTCGTGTACCAGATGGAGAAGGTGCTGCGCGACAACGCCGACAAGGTGGAGGCCGCCGACAAGGAGGCCATCGACAAGCCGCTGGCCGACCTGAAGGCTGCTCTCAACGGCAACGACATCGCCGCCATCAAGTCGGCGCACGAGGCGCTCATGCAGGCCAGCCAGGCGTTCAGCCAGAAGCTGTACGAGAAGGCGGCTGCGGAGAACGCGGCCGGCACCTCGGCCGCGCACTCGCAGGGCAACCCCGGCGGCGGCGATGACGACATCATCGACGCCGAGATCGTCGACGAGTGAGGCTGTCATGACCGACCAGCCCGACCAGCCCGACGAACTCAGCCCCGAGGTACTCGCCGACATCGAGGACGCGTTGGCCGCGGTCGACGCCGCCGAGGTGGAGGCTGCCGAGGAAGCCGTCGAGCAGGACATCGAGTCGCTGCGCGCGGAGCGCGATCAGTTCAAGGACATCGCGCAGCGCCTGCAGGCCGACTTCGACAACTACCGCAAGCGGATGGCCAACCAGCAGGCCGACGAGGTGCAGCGCGCCACCGGCAAGATGGCCGAGGCGCTGCTCCCCGTGCTCGACGCGTGTGAGGCAGCGTTCGTGCAGCACCCCGCCGAGATCGAGCCGATCTTCAACCTGCTGCTCGGCGAACTGCGCAAGCTGGGCCTGGAGGGCATGAACCTGCAGGACCAGCCGTTCGACCCCAACCTCGCCGAGGCCGTGCTGCACGAGCCCGGCGACGGCGGCGAGCCGGTCGTCAGCGAAGTGTTGCGCAGCGGCTACACCTGGAAGGGGCGGGTCCTCCGCGCCGCGATGGTGAAGGTCAAGGACTGACAACCAGCTGCTGCGGGTGACGCCGGGCAGGAGGGGCCCGCAAGCCGTAAGGCGCAGCGGGAGGATCTGACGGCGGCAGGACCCGCAGCAGCGGGACGCGAGAGGAGGTGTGAAAGCGATGGCAGCTCAGCGTGAGTGGTTTGAGAAGGACTACTACAAGGTTCTTGGCGTCGCGCCCGATGCCGATGCCAAGACGATCACCAAGGCGTACCGCAAGCTGGCGCGCGACTCGCACCCCGACACGCACCCTGGCGACGCGAAGGCCGAGGAACGGTTCAAGGATGTCAGCGCGGCCTACGACGTCATCGGCGACGACGCCAAGCGCAAGGAGTACGACGAGGTCCGCCGGCTCGGGCCCGCCGCTGGCGGGTTCGGCGGCTTCGGGCCTGGCGGCCCCGGAACGGGTGGCTTCAACTTCAACGTCGACGGCGGCGACCTGGGCGACCTCCTCGGGCAGATGTTCGGCCGCGGGCGGCGCGGGCGCGGTGGCGGTGCGGCGGCCGGGCCGCAGCGGGGTGGCGATGTGGAGGCCGTGCTGACGCTCGACTTCGTCGACGCGGCCAAGGGGCTGGCCACCACCTTGCACCTCACCAGCGACGCCGAGTGCAGCACCTGCCACGGCAGCGGTGCCAAGCCCGGCACTTCGCCGCGGCCGTGCTCGCAATGCGGCGGCCGTGGTGTGGTCGACGACAACCAGGGCCTGTTCTCCTTCCAGTCACCCTGCCGCGGCTGTGGCGGTGCAGGTGTCGTCATCGACCAGCCGTGCCCCACCTGTCGCGGCTCGCGTATCGAGCACCGTCCGCGCGACGTACAGGCGCGAATTCCTGCGGGTGTCGCCGACGGGCAGAAGGTGCGTCTGCGCGGCCGTGGTGCCCCGGGTCGCAACGGCGGGCCCGCCGGCGACCTGATCGTGGAGTGCCGCGTCACGCCGCACCCTGTCTTCGGGCGCAAGGGCAACGACCTCACGGTCACCGTGCCGATCACGTTCGCCGAGGCCGCGCTCGGTGGCGAGATCGACGTCCCCACGCTCGATGGGCCATCGGTCACGCTGCGCCTCAAGGCCGGCACCCAGTCGGGCAGCCGGCATCGCGTGAAGGGCAAGGGCCTCGCCACCGCGCAGCACACCGGCGACCTGATCGTCACCACCGAGGTCCATGTGCCCACCCACCTCACCGCCGAGCAGCAAGCAGCAGTCGAGGCCTTCGCTCGGGCGACTACCGTGTCTCCTCGTACGACGACGAAAGGGGCCTGACCGATGCGTTCGCGTGATCACGCCGTGTACGTCATCTCCGTCGCCGCCGAACTGGCCGGCATGCACCCGCAAACGCTGCGCATCTACGAGCGCCGCGGGCTGGTGGCCCCGGCCCGCACTCAGGGCGGCAACCGTCGCTACAGCGACGTCGACATCGACCGGCTGCGGCGCATCAGCGAACTCGCGGCCGAGGGCATGAACCTCGAGGGCATTCGCCGAGTGATGGACCTCGAGGCCGAGAACGAGCGGCTGCGCCAGGAGAACGCGGAGCTGCGTGTCGTCGCCGAGGTGGCGCTCGCCGAAGCCGAACGGCGTCCACCGCGGCGCGACCTGGTGCCGGTGCGTCAGGAGATCACCGTCTTCGGCGGCAAGCGCCTGGGCAGCAGCTGACCGCCGACACCGGTCGCTTGGCCGAGCTCAGTCGTCGGCCAGCTCCACGCCGCCCAGCTGCCACGTGCCGGCGACGGTCACTCTCATCTGCAGCGGTGCATCGGGTGCCGTCACCAACACCAGCGGCTGTCCGGAGAACAGCTCATTGAGCGTGAACGAGCCGTGCAGCTCCAGCAGACCTGGCGCTGCATCGGAGTGGCTGGGGCAGTCCTGATCGCCGGCCGACGGGATCACGACGCGGACATGGATGTCGAGCGTGCTGCCGATGAGCGCGACCTCGCGCATGTTGAAGTCGGCTGTGGTGGTGTCCAGCGATCGGCAGGCGGTGACCCCGGGGAGGCTGGTGGCCGACCAGTTGGTCTGGAACGGAAGGGTGCCGTCCGCGTCGAGTGAGAACTGCTGCACCCACCCATATGCGGGGACCGTGCCACCGAGAAACTCGACGTGAGCGAAGAGGTCGTTGCTGACACCGTGCACGGCGATTGCCCCCAGCTCGCTGGCGTGGCGTCCGCCGGAGGTGTCGGTGTAGGTCGCGGTGACCTCGTAGGTGATGCCTGCGCACATCGTGACGGTGGGGGCGAATTCGGTGGCGGGGAAACCACCGACGACGACGTCGGCGACCTGAGTGCACAACGGGTCCGTGTCCGCGGAGGCATCCGTGGCGGTGAACTGCAGCGACTCGAGCACGACCGGCAGGTCGGCCACGAGAGACAACCGCACCGGCACCGCGTTCCAGAAGCTCGGCGTCGTTGCTCCGCCCAGCAGCTGCAGCGTAGGAGCCGTACCGATCGGGCCGCTGGCGGGCTGGTCCGTGCTGCCGAGGAACGTGGCCGCGCCGTGCCGGCCGCGTCCGACTGTTTCATAGCGGACGTTGACCAGCAGCACGCCGTCGCCGGGCGGGTTGCACGCGGCGCTGTTCCAGTACGGCTGGTCGCAGGAACCCGGCTCGGCGACGGGTAGGGGAATCGCGTATTCCTCCCAGTACACCGCGGACTGGCAGCGCAATTGGGCGCAGTCGCGCTGTGGCAGGGAGAGTGCGGAGATCTGGGTCAGCCACTCCGCGCCGTCCCTGCGTCGGACCTCGACCGGCACGACGGCGGTGTCCGCGGTGGATGACGAGAGCGCGATTCGGGCGCAGATGACTTCGGCAGCGGGACGCATGGACAGGCGGCCAGCGGAGACGGCGTCGGAGTTCGTCCACGGCTCGCCGCACCCGTCGACGGCGGTGCCGACCTGCACCTCCAGGTCGCCCGCTGCCAGCTCGAGTGGTTCCACGAATTGCACGTCGTGCAGCACGATGTGCGGAGAGAGCGAGCAGACGCCGGGGACGTAGAACAGGGTGTAGGTGGCCATGGGGGTCTCGCTCTAACGAGGGGTCAGCGGAAATTCTCGTCGAACACCGACGCGTCGCCCGCGCGCTCGGTGAGCTTGCCGTTGCGCCACAGGCCCATCTTCTCGAGCCACGCTTCGAACTCGGGCGCGGGGCGCTGGCCGAAGATCTCGCGGAGCGCCGCGTTGTTGTGGAACGACGTCGTCTGGTAGTTGAGCATCACGTCATCGCCCATCGGGATGCCCATCAGGTAGTTCACGCCCGCGAGCGTGAGGAGCATCTCGAGGTTTTCCTGGTCGTTCTGATCAGCGATCGCGTGGTTCGTGTAGCAGGCGTCGCAGCCCATCGAGATGCCGAGGAGCTTGCCCATGAAGTGGT
>CAZREK010000091.1:0-8775 GCA_964598965.1 uncultured Bifidobacterium sp.
AGCACCGCCCGACTGGTAGAAGCCGTGCTCGCCGTAGAGGGCGATGTGCAGGTATTCGTCGAAGCGCAGCGGGCGACCCGCTGCTCGCTCGGCCGACCGGAGGTCGGCGACGGCGGTCAACGACCCAGCGCGCCGTACAGGTCGCTGAGCTTGCCGAACTTGGCGATCAGGCCCGGCAGCACACCCAGCGCGAGCGTGCCGAGACCGGTGAGGGCCAGCGCAGCCTGCAGCGAGAACGGCACCTTCACGTCACTGGTGTCCGTGCCCTCCGGCACCGGCTTCATCCACATCTCGCGCATGACCTGGATGTAGTAGGCCGTGGCCACGACAGCGTTGGCCGCACCGATGATCGCGATCGTGTAGCCCCAGCCGCCACCGGCGTTGATGACGGCTTTGAACGCACCGAACTTCGCGAACCAACCACCGAGCGGCGGGATGCCGGCCAGGGAGGCGAGGAAGATGGTCATCATCACCGTCAGCCCGGGGGCATAGGTGAACAGGCCGCCGTAGCTGCTGATCTCTGCGCTGCGGGTACGGCGGGCCACTGCGATCACCACGGCGAAGGCACCGAGGTTGGTGGCCGCGTAGAGAACGAGGTAGACGACGACTGCGCGCAGCGTGCTTTCTTCCGAGCCGTTGGTGAAGGCCATCGCCAACGCCATCAGGATGAAGCCGCCCTGGCTGACGCTGGAGTAGGCCAGCATTCGCACCAGGTTCTTCTGCTTGAGGGCGATCAGGTTGCCGACCGTCATGGTCAGCGCAGCCAGCACCACCAGGAACGGGCGGTAGACGTCCTGCGCAGCGGGGAAGGCGAGGTACACCATCACCACCAGGCCGAGGAAGCCCGCAGCCTTGGAGGCCACGCTGAGGAACGCAGTGATCGGGGTGGGAGCACCCTGGTAGGTGTCCGGCGCCCAGGTGTGGAACGGCACGGCACTGACCTTGAAGGCGAAGCCGACGATCACGAACACGATTCCCAGCACCTGCACGCCCACCTTGCCGCCGTCCAGGTTGACGGCTGCACCGATGTCGGTGAGCTTGGTGCTGCCGGCAATGCCGTAGAGCAGGCTCATGCCGTACAGCGTGACGGCACCGGCGAACACACCCAGCAGGTAGTACTTCACGCCGGCCTCGTTGCTCTTGCGGTCGCGCTTGCGCCACGCCGCCAGCATGTAGGCCGGGATGGACAGGAACTCGAGCGCCACGAAGATGCTGACCAGGTCGCGCGAGCTGGCCATCGTGACCATGCCGAGGATGCTGGAGAGCAACAGCACGTAGTACTCGCCCTGGTGGTAGCCGCCCTCGTCGACCTCGTTGGTGCTCAGCAGCACCACCACGTAGCCGGCCAGCAGGAACAGCGCCTTCAGCACCAACGCGAAGTTGTCGACCACGTAGCGGCCGCTGATGCCTTCGCCACCGAGGGCGTTGCGCACGTCGCCGCCCCACACGGACAGGGTGACGATCGGGATGAGGGCGCCCAGCAGTACGAACCCGCTGAGCGTGCCGTTGATCCACTTCTTGTGGTCGGGCACGAACAGGTCGACGAGCAGCACCAAGCAGATGCCCGCGGCGAGCACGATCTCAGGCGCGAGTGCGTGGTAGTCGACGATGGGTGAGCTGAACGCGATCACGAGGTCACTTCCCGAAGAGAATCTGGACGGCCGGGTCCATCACCTTGAACATCAGCGAGGGCACGACACCGAACACGACGATGGCGATCAGCAGAGGTGTCCAGGCGATCCACTCGAACTTGGTGACGTCGTGGATCTCCGAGCCGTGGTCGCCATGACCCTGATCGCCGTGGCCGTGGCTGTCGCCGGCGAACTCGGCCGAGGGCTCACCGAAGGCGGTGCGCTGGTACAGCCACAAGAGGTAAGCAGCGGCCAGCACGGTGCCGAAGGCGGCGATGACCGTGAGCACGCGGTAGAGCAGTTCGTGGTCGCCGTACTCCGAGCCGGCCAGGATCGTGGCCGGGTTCCACGAAGCCAGGATGGCGGGGAACTCGCCCCAGAAGCCAGCCAGGCCGGGAAGGCCCAGGGATGCCATCGAGCAGAAGCCCAGGATCCAACCGAGGCGCGGCATCTGCTTCAGCATGCCGCTGAGACGCTTGATCTCCAGC
This sequence comes from uncultured Bifidobacterium sp., assembly GCA_964598965.1. Classification (GTDB taxonomy): domain Bacteria; phylum Actinomycetota; class Acidimicrobiia; order Acidimicrobiales; family Ilumatobacteraceae; genus UBA668. The sequence continues at coordinate 2,120 of CAZREK010000091.1, forward strand.
GTGTGGTAACGCTCCTTCACCGAGCCGGCGAGGAAGAAGAGCATGCCGGTGATGAGGCCGTGGGCCACCATGCCGAACATGGCAGCATTCACACCCAGCGGAGTGAGCGTGCTGATGCCGAGCATCACGAAGCCCATGTGCGCCACCGAGGAGAAGGCGATGAGGCGCTTCATGTCGGTCTGCGCCAGGCAGCCGAGCGCACCGTAGATGATGCCGATGACGGCGAGCACGGCGATGATCGGCGCCCAGGTCTTGGCGGCCTGCGGCAGGAACGGGATGGCGATGCGCACGAAACCGTACGTACCCAGCTTCAGCAGGATGGCGGCCAGGATGACCGAGCCCTGCGTGGGCGCCTGCGTATGGGCGTCGGGCAACCACGTGTGGAACGGGAACATCGGCACCTTGACGGCGAAGCCCACGAACATGCCACCGAAGATCCAGATGGAGGTGTTCCGCGCGATGCCCGGGGCGTACTTCTGCAGCGACAGGAAGCTGAACGTCGCGTCCGGGTGATCGCGCGAGACGATGATGAACATCGCGATGAAGGCCACCAGCATCAGTGCGGAACCGAACATCGTGTAGAGGAAGAATTTCAGCGACGCGTACTGGCGGTTCTCGCCACCCCACACGCCGATCATGAAGTACATCGGCAGCAGCACGACCTCGAAGAACACGAAGAACAGGATGAGGTCCTGCGCCACGAAGGTGCCGGCCATACCGGTCTGCAGCACCAACATCAGCATGAAGAACGCCTTGGCGTTGCCCGGGCTGGGGATGTGGTCCCACGAGTAGATCATCACCAGCACGGTGATCACCATCGACAGGATGTAGAGCGGAAGGCTCATCCCGTCGAGGCCCACCGTGTAGGTGGCCTTGATCGGGTCGATCCACTTGTTGGTGGTGAAGAACTGAAGCTTCCCGGCCTGGTCGTAGTCGAACTTGACGAGGGTGAACACACCCACGCCCAGCGTCGCCACGGCAGTGATCAGGCCGATCGCCTTCGCCGTCACTTCGTCCTTCTTGGGGACGAACAGCATGAGCACGACACCAGCCAACGGCAGGAACGTGCCGAGGCTCAGCAGCCATTGGTCGTTTTGAAGCGGCATCTTTTGTCTGTCCTTCTAGCTGTTGACGAGTACGAGAACGAGCGCACCGACTGCTGCGGCACCGAACAGCAACGCTCCGTACAGGTTGACCTTGCCCGATTGCACCGGCTGCAGCGCCCCACCAGCGTGGGTTGCCGTCGTACCGCTGCCGTTCACCACACCATCGACCACACCCTGGTCGATGTACTTGTAGACCAACTGGCCGGTCTTGCGACCGCCCTTGCCGACACCGTTGACGATGCCGTCGAGGATGTGCTGGTTCGTCCAGTACGCCGCCGAACTGATCGGGTAGGCGATGCCACGGACGATGACCTTCTCGTAGAGAGCGTCGAGGTAGTACTTGTTGACGAGGAAGCCGTGCAGGGCACCCAGCACCTTGTTGCGCTGCGTCAGACCCTTCAGCGGCGAGCGACCCTCACCGAACACGGCCTTGCACAGCAACAGGCTGACGGCGAAGCCGGCGAGTACGAGCACGATGCTGGGCACCGCGTTCATCCACTCGAAGACCGGCGCCTCGGGGATCATGCCCGCCTCCTCGCCGAAGGGCAGGCCCATGCTGCTGTGCAGCCAGTGCTCGAAGCTGTGCCAGTGGAACGGCGCCGCGTTGAGGTAGCCCGACGCGAACGCCAGCACGCCCAGGATCAGCAGCGGCACGGTGATCTGCCACGGGCTGTCGTCCGGGGCGAACGGCAGCGGCTTGCCGTGGTTGATCGGCGCGTGGTGATCGTCGTGGCCGTGACCGTGGGCGTCGTCGGCGGCTTCGGCGTGGCCCTCGTCGTGCGCAGGCTCGTGGCTGTGGTCCTCGTGGTGGCCGACGAAGTGTGCGGCGCCACCGCGGGGCTTGCCGAAGAAGGTGAGGTAGGTGGCGCGGGTCATGTACGCGGTGGTCATGAACGCACCGATGAGACCGATGATGAAGAACACCTTGTAGTCGTTGCCCTTGGCCGAGTCGATGATCTCGTCCTTGGAGAAGAAGCCGCTGAAGAACGGCACGCCGCACAGGGCCATCGTGCTGATGATCCAGGTGACGAACGTGATCGGCATCTTCTTGCGCAGGCCGCCCATGTCCTTCTTCATGTCGAAGCTGTGGTGGCTGCCGGTGTGGGCCACCGAGCCGGCGCACAGGAACAGGCAGCACTTGAAGAAGGCGTGCGTGAAGATGTGGAACACGGCCGGCATCCAGGCGCCGACGCCGAGGCCCATCATCATGTAGCCCAGCTGGCTGACGGTGGAGTAGGCGAGCACCTTCTTGATGTCGTTCTGCACGAACGCCAAGCCGGCTGCGATCAGCACGGTGATGCCACCGATGATCGCGATCAGGTTGAAGTGGTGGCCTTCGATGTTGATGTCCAGGCCGGTGTGGAACACCGGGTACAGACGGGCCACCAGGAACACACCGGCCACCACCATCGTGCTGGAGTGCAGCAGCGACGACACCGGCGTGGGGCCGGCCATCGCGTCGGGCAACCAGGTGTGCAGCGGGAACTGACCGCTCTTGCCGATGCAGGCGATGAACAGGGCGACCGCAGCGAAAGCGAGCAGGCTCTTGTGCTCCGCCCCCACCTCCACTGCCGATTCGTTGATGTGGGCGATGTCGAGGTTGCCGAACAGGGCCAGCAGCACGCCGGTGCCCACCAGCAGGCCCATGTCGCCGACACGGACCGTCCAGAACGCCTTGAGCGCGGCTTCGCTGTTGGCCCGTTCCTCCCACCAGTGACCGATGAGCAGGAACGAGCAGAGACCCATGATCTCCCAGCCCAGGATCAGCTGCACCATGTTCGGTGCCAGCACCATGGTGAGCATGCCGGCCGAGAAAAGGGTGAGGCTTCCGAAGAAGTGCGTGTAGCGACGGTCGCCACGCACGTACTCGGTGGAGTACAGCTGCACGAGGGTGGAGATGAACGCCACCAGCACCAGCAGCATCACGGCCAAGCCATCGATGTGCGAACCGATCGAGACGGAGAAGTCGCCGATCTTGAACCACTCGTAGGTCTTGCTGACCGCTTCTGCGTGCTCGGTGCTGTCCACCAGGTCGATCCACTGGTAGGCGGTACCGGCGGCGATGACCAGCGCGGCGATCATCGACGCCAGGCCGATCTCGCTACCGCCCTTGGGTAGGCGCTTGCCGAAGAAGATGATCAGGAAGAAGGCGATCGCCGGGATCAGCGGGATCAGCCACGCGTGTTCGAGGAACCAACCGGCCGCGTGGGTCGCGCCTTCGGTCTCATGAGCCAGCAGCATTCGTCAGCCCTTCATTTCCGACAGGTCGTCGAGAGCGATCGTCTTGCGGTTGCGGAAGATCAGCAGCACCATCGCCAGGCCCACACCGACCTCGGCAGCGGCGATGGCGATGATGTACAGCGCGAAGACATTGCCGTCGTTTCCGCCCTTCAACAGGTCGAACGCGAGCAGGTTGATGTTCACCGAGTTGAGGATCAGCTCGATGCTCATCAGCACCAGCACGGCGTTCTTGCGCACGATGACGCCGTACACGCCGATGCAGAACAGCACCGCGCCGAGCAGCAGGAAGTTGTTGATCAGCATGACTCAGTCCTTCCGGGCCAGGACGATGGAGCCGATGGCGGCGGCGAGCAGGACGAACGACAGCCCCCAGAAGGGCAGCGCGTAGGCCGAGAAGATCATGTCGCTGATGTTGGCGGTACGACCCGCCACCATCTGCTCGCCGCTGACGGTGACCTTGGTGTCCTTGAAGCCCTTCACGAGCACGTAGACCATCACGCCCAGCATCACCAGCGAGACGGCCAGGCCGATCGGCCAGGCCTTCGCGTTGTCGAGGTCGGTGTCCTTGCCCAGCTTGGCGCGAGTCAGCATGACGCCGAACAGGAACAGCACCATCACGGCGCCGATGTACACCAGCACCTGGGTGACGGCGACGAACTCGGCGGCCATCAGCAGGTACTGCGCGGCCGCACCGGCCATCACCAGCACCAGCGACAGGGCTGCGTGCACCACGTTCTTGCTGGTGACGACACGCAGGGCGGACACGATCATCAGCGCGGCGATGATGCCGAAGCCGATGTTCTGTGCCACCACGATGTCGGAAGCGAGCACCATCACTTCCCCTTCTTCTTCTCGGCACCGGCCTCGAGCGCAGGGGCCTCGGGCACGGTCTCCATCCACTCACCGAGCTTCGTCTTGTCGTGCAGCAGGTCGGCGATGCGCGGCTCGCTGTACTCGTACTCCGGGCTCCAGAAGAGCGCGTCGAACGGGCACACCTCCACGCAGATGCCGCAGTACATGCACAGGGCGAAGTCGATGTCGAAGCGGTCCAGCTTGTTGACCTTGCGCGGTGCGCCACCTGCACGGCGCGGCGGGGCGAGGTCCTTGTGCGCCTCGATGTAGATGCACCAGTCCGGGCAGCTACGCGAGCACAGCATGCAAGCGGTGCAGTTGTCCTCGCGCAGGGCGATGACGCCGCGAGCACGGATCGGCGGCGCTTCCTTCTCGTGCGGGTACTGCACGGTGACGGCACCCCCGCCGAGCTGACGCGGCTTGAGCGTCTCGGCCAGCGTGCGCGCGGTGACCCCGAGACCCTTCAGCAGGCCGGGCACCTGAGGCTTGGGAGCAGCCATTACCAGACCACCTTGCAGATCGCAGTGACCATGATGTTCGCCAGCGAGAGCGGGATGAGCACCTTCCAGGCGAAGCGCTGCAGCTGGTCCTCACGGAAGCGCGGGTAGCTGAAGCGCACCCACATGATGATGCCGCTGAGCACCATCATCTTGGTGAACATCACCAGCGGGCCGGCGACATTCATCCAGTCGTCGATCGAGTCGACGGTGCTCCAGTCGAACCAGGCGAAGGGCACGCCCCAGCCGCCGAGGAACAGCACGCTGGCGATCAGCGAGAACACACCGGCGGTGGCGAACTCGGCGATGAAGAAGATGAGGAAGCGGAAGCCCGAGTACTCGGTCATGTAACCCGACACCAGCTCGGACTCGGCGATCGGCATGTCGAACGGCGTCTGCGTGAGTTCGGCCTGCACCGAGATCATGAAGATCAGGAAGCCCACGAACTGAGTGAGGATGTACGGGTAGCCGACACCGTCCCATCCGAAGATGGAGTCGGTGTTCTGCTTATAGACGATCGTCTGCAGGTTGAGGCTGCCGGCCTGGATGACGACACCCAGCACCGACAGCACCATCGGCAACTCGTACGCGATCAGCTGACCGGCAGCACGCAGACCACCGAGCAGCGAGTACTTGTTGGCGCTGGACCAGCCGGCGAGCAGGATGCCCAGCGTGCTGATGCTGCTGACGGCCAGCATGTAGAACACGCCGGCGTCGAAGTTGGTGAAGTAGGCGTCGGGGCCGAAGGGCACCACGGCCACCAGCACGAACGTGCTGACCAGCACGATCAGCGGGGCGGCGCGGAAGACACGACGGTCCGCGTGCTGCGGGGTGATGTCTTCCTTCTGCATCCACTTGCCGACCTCGGCGAAGAGCTGCATGGAACCGTACGGACCGGCTTCCATCGGGCCGAGACGGCTCTGCATGAAGCTCATCATCTTGAAGAGGAACAGGTAGACGATGGTGCCCGCGGGCAGCAGCACGGCGACGGCGCCACCGAGGATGCGCAGGAGCGACTGGCCCCAGTAGGGGATCGAGACGGCGAGGCTCATCGGTCGATGTCTCCCAGGATGAAGTACAGCGAGGCGAGGATGGAGATGACGTCGGGGACGTACACACCACGCAGCACCCACGGCACGATCGAGACGTTGTTGAAGCTGGCCGAGCGGATCTTCACGCGGAACGGACCGAGGTCGCCCTTGCTGACGACGTAGTAGCCCATCTCGCCGAGCGGGTTCTCCGTGCTCACCCAGGCTTCGCCTTCGGGCACCTTGATGATGCGCGGCACCTTGGCCATCACCGGGCCTGCGGGCATGGTGTCCAGCAGCTGGTCGACGATCTTGGTGGCCTCGCGGGTTTCCTGCAGACGCACCCAGCAGCGCGCCCAGCTGTCACCGTCCGGGTGGGTCCAGACCTTCCAGTCCACCTTGTCGTAGGCCAACGGCAGCACCTGGTCGCGGCGCAGGTCGAAGTCCACGCCGCTGGCACGCAGGTTGGCACCGGACAAGCCGTACTGCTTGGCGACCTCGGCCGGGATGACACCGATGCCGCGCAGACGGGCCTGGAAGATCTCGTTGCCGAACAACAGCTCTTCCATCTCGTCGCAGAACGCACGCAGGCGCTTCATCACCTGCTTGCACTCGGTGATGAAACCGGCGGGCAGGTCGTCCTTCAGGCCGCCGATGCGGTCGAAGTTGGGGTGGAAGCGACCACCGGTGACGGACTCGATGAGGTTGAGGACGTGCTCGCGGTCGCGGAAGGCGTAGAACACCGGGGTGACCGCACCCAGCTGCACGCCGAGGTCGCCGAGGAACAGCGAGACGTTGGCGATGCGGCTGAGCTCGAACAGGATCGTGCGGATGTACTGAGCGCGAGGCGGGGCCTCGATCTCCATCAGCTTCTCCGCGGCGAGGATGAACGGCACCTCGTTGGCGAAGCTGCCCAGCCAGTCGATGCGGTT
>CAZREK010000092.1:0-8748 GCA_964598965.1 uncultured Bifidobacterium sp.
CCACCTGCTTGGGGTCCACCAGGATGAGGCGCACCTGGTCCGGGGTGGTGCGCATGAGGATGGACGTGATGATGCAGTTGAGACCGCTGGACTTGCCCGAGCCGGTGGTGCCGGCGATCAGCAGGTGAGGGGTGGTGGACAGGTTGAGGAACACCGAGCGACCGGCGATGTCCTTGCCGATGGCAACGTCGAGCGGGTGCGTGGCCGTCTTGGACTCGGCCGAGTTCATGATGTCGCCCAAGCTGACCAGCTGGCGCGTGTGGTTGGGCACTTCCACACCGATCGCCGAGCGGCCAGGAATGGGCGCCAGAATGCGCACGTCGGTGGCGGCCAGCGCGTCGGCGATGTCGCGGGTGAGGCTGGTGATGCGCGCCACCTTCACGCCCTGGCCGAGTTCGAGCTCGTAGCGGGTGACGGTGGGGCCGACGGTCTGGCCCACCAGCCGTGTCTCGACCCCGTGCGAGGCCAGCGAATCCACCAACGTGCGACCGCGCGCCTCCACCTCGGCCTTGTTGATGGCCTGGTTGGTGCTGCGGTGCAGGTAGCTCATCGGCGGCAGTGTCCACTGCCCGCGCTGCGCACCAGGCCCCAACTCGAGCTCGCTCTGCTCGCCCGGGCCGGTGTCCACCGGGACGGCGGGCTGCTTGCGCGGCTTGCGAGCACCCGGCGTGGTGGTGGGCGGCTGCCACTCGGGGTCGCCCCAGTCGTCCTCGCCGCCGTCGTACAACACGGGCGGCGGCAGCGGTTGCCCGCCGGTGGTGTCCGCCACGTGCCCCTCGCGATCGCTGCGCAGCGTGGACATGCCATCCGCGGCCTCGCGCAGCTTGCGACCCATCGGCCGTAGCACCGCACCCATCCCCTGACCGGTGCGGTCGAACATGGTGCGCACGGAGCTGCCGGTGACCAGCATTGCGCCACCGAGCACGATGGCGCCGAACACGATGGCCGCGCCCCAAGTGCCGAGCAGGCCCTGCAACGGCACACCGACCAGCGCACCCAGCCACCCGCCGGCGCGGCCGAGTTCGTCGAAGCCGCTCATCAACTTCTCCGGCCCGCGGGCAAGGTGCAGCAGGCCAAGGACCGCCAGCGCGGTGACGCCCCAACCGACGGCCAGGCGCCAACGGTGATCACTGCGGCTGCGGCGAATGAGCGCGACACCGGCGCCCACACAGGCGACCGGGATGAGGAACCTGCCCAGGCCGGTGAACCAACCCACCACGTGAGCGACACCGCGGCCGAGCGGGCCGGCCTTGGCCCCCATGTAGATGCCGAGGCCCAGCAGCAGGCCGATACCGACCAGCCCGACACCCCAGAACTCGTTCTCCCGGCCGGACACGGCCTCGCGCAGCTCCGCCGTCGCCTGGTCGCGGCGCCGCAGCGGGTACTCGTCGGTGTTGTCGACAGTGCGCGTGCTGCCCTTCGCGGGCGTGCGCGCCGGAGCAGCCTGCGCCTTCGATCGTTTGTTGGGTTGACCCCAGGTAGCCATCCCCGTCACCGTACCAATGGGGTGTGCGACGGATCGCGCACTTCTGCGGGCGTCAATTGACGGGGTCGACGGACAGGATCGCGCCGTCCGGACCCACCAGCACGTCGAGGCCCCCACCCTGAGCGGAGGTGACCAACACGCCGTACTGCACGTTCCCCTTGCCGTCGCCGTTCACGTAGAACGACTCGAGCGCGGCACCCGGCAGTTCGGCGCTGATCTTCGACAGCACCAGATCCGGGTCGAAGTCGAGGTCAGCCGCGGTGAAAGTGCCCCCGCTGGCCGCCTGCCCCTCGGCCGAGGTTAGTTCGCCGCCGACGTAGACCCACGGCTGCGCGACTGCACCGTTGTTGAGCGCGACGAACAGGTTCACCAACTGTGCCGTGGCGTTGACCTCGAAGTACTGCTGCGGGCCGCCCAACTGCGCTTCCAGGGCGGCGATGGCTTCGTCGATCTGGTCCACCAGCGGCGGTTGCCCGTTGCCCACGGCGGTGACAGCAGGACCCGACGAAGTGGTGACATCGCCGCCGGCCTGGTTGTCGCTGTCGTCGCTGCATGCGACCAGTAGTCCGGCCGCAACCACGATCGCGGCGACACGCCTCATGTCTCCATCACCACCGGCACGATCATCGGGCGCCGCTTGGTGCGCTCGTTGACGAACTTGCCCGCGGCGCGGCGGACCTCGCGCTCCAGGCTCTCCACATCGCGCATGCCGTTGGCCAGCGCAGTCTCCACCACCGCGGCAACCCGGTCGCAGGCCTCGTCGAGCAGGTCCTCCGCCTCGGGGGCGTACACCCAGCCACGCGTGATGATTTCCGGGCCGGTCAGCACCTTGCCGGTCTCGATGTCGACGGTGACCACGACCACGACCACGCCCTCTTCGGCCAGCACGCGGCGGTCGCGCAGGACTCCCTGGCCGACGTCGCCGACGATGCCGTCCACGTACAGATAGCCGGCGGGCACACGGCCGACGGGGAACAGACCGGCGTCGTTCAGTTCGAGCACGTCGCCGTCCTCGCACACCAGCACGTGGTCGCGAGGCACGCCCATGATCTCGCCCAGCTTGGCGTTGGCCACCATGTGGCGGTACTCGCCGTGGATCGGCACGTACCACTGGGGCCGGGTGATCGACAGGTAGGTCTTCAGTTCTTCGGCCTGCGCATGGCCGGTGGCGTGCACGTCGGCGACACCGCTGTGCACGACCTCCACGCCGGCGCGCAACAAGTCGTCGATGACACGGTTGACGTTGCCCTCGTTGCCCGGGATCGCGTGGCTGGAGAGGATGACAGTGTCATGCTCGCCGACCTTCACCCACTTGTTCTCGCCGCGGGCCAGCAGCGCCAGCGCGGACATCGGCTCGCCCTGCGACCCGGTGGAGATGACGCACAACTGACCCGGCGGGTACTTGTCCGCGTCCTCGATGTCGATCAGCTTGTCGTCGGCGATGGTGAGCACGCCGAGGTCGCGACCCATGCGCACGTTCTTGCGCATGCTGAGCCCCAGCGTCGCCACCACGCGACCCTCGGCCACGGCTGCATCCATGATCTGCTGAATGCGGTGCAGGTGGCTGGCGAAGCTGGCGGTGATGATCCGCCGGCCCTTCTGCTGCGAGATCACCGACCGCAACACTGCGCCCACGCTGCGCTCGCTGGGCGCGTGACCGTGCTCCTCGGCATTGGTGCTGTCCGCCAGCAGCAGACGGATGCCCTCGGTGCTGGCGATCGCCCCGATGCGCGACAAGTCGGTGCGGCGGTTGTCCACCGGGGTGAGGTCCAGCTTGAAGTCGCCGGAGTGGATGATCACGCCCTGCGGCGTGTGAATCGCGATGGCGTGCGCGTGCGGCACGGAGTGGGTGACGGGCAGGAACTCGACGTCGAACGGGCCGATCATCCGTCGTTCGCCGTCGGCCACCACCACCAGATCGGTGTTGCCCAGCAAGCCGGCTTCCTCGATGCGGTGACGGGCCAGGCCCAGCGTGACGGCCGACCCGTACACGGGGAAGCTGAGTTCGCGCAGCAGGTACTGCAATGCGCCCACGTGATCCTCGTGACCGTGGGTGGCTACCAGGCCGACGATGTTGTCCGCCTGCTCGCGCAGCCAAGTGAAGTCGGGCAGCACCAGGTCGATCCCGTGCATGTCCGCGTCGGGGAACATCAGCCCGCAGTCGATGAGCAGGATCTTGTCGGCCTGCTGTTCGTCGGGCTGCACGATGGCCATGCAGTTGCGGCCGATCTCCCCCAGGCCGCCGAGGAAGACGATGCGGACAGGCGCGGCCATCAGCAGTACCTCATGCGTTGCGAGCCGTCTGCAGATTGGCCCACACCTGCGGGGCGCGTTCCTCCACGAAGGCCGGGGCGGGGCCCATCGGCAAACGCGCCTGGCCGACCTTGAAGCCGAGGTGACGCATCATCGCCTTGGTGGGGATCGGGTTGGGGGCGTCGTCGCCGGTCTCGAAGCCGAAGCTCTCGAGCATGCGCGCGTTGACCGCACGCGCGCCGACGACATCGCCCTTGTCCCACAGGCCGAACATCTCCTGGTGGTCGGGGCCGGTCCAGTGCGTCGCCACACCGACGGTGCCCACCGCGCCGACGGCCATCAGCGGCAAGGTGACACCGTCGTCACCGCTGTAGACCTCCACGTGCGCAGGGGCCTTGGTGATCAGCACCGCAGTCTCGCCAGGGCTGCCGGCGGCATCCTTGAGGGCGACGATGTTCGGCACCTCGTGGAACAGGCGCAGCAACGTGGGCGTGAGGATCTTGCGACCGGTACGCACCGGGATGTCGTAGATCATCTGCGGCAGCGGGGTGCACTCCGCCATCGCGCGGATGTGCGCCTCGATGCCCGCCTGCGACGGCCGGTTGTAGTACGGGCAGAGGGCCAGGATGCCGGCAGCACCGAGCTTGGTGGCCTCCTTGGTGAGGTGCACGGAGTGGGCCGTGTCGTTGGTACCCGAACCGGCGATCACGGGGATGCTGACCGCCTCGATGACTGCGGCGAACAGCGACAGGCGCTCGTCGTCGGTGAGCACCGGGGCCTCGCCGGTGGTGCCCGCAACCACCAGACCGTCGTTGCCGTTGTCCTGCAACCAGCGCGCCAGCCGGCGAGCCTCGTCGAGGTCGAGCTTCCCGTTGTCGTCGAACGGGGTGATCATCGCGGTCAGGACGCGGCCGAACCGTGCCATCAGAAGCTCCCTTCGGTCACACGATCGATCCCCTGAGTGAGGATCAGGTCTTCGTGCAGTTCCATCCACACATCGTGGTAGCTGCCACACATGACGCCAGTGAACATATTCGTTTCACCGGCGACCACCCGCTGGCACGTCCGTGCCAGCCGGCCCGCGTACGGCGCGAAACGCTCGAGTGACTCGCCGAAACGCGCCAGCAGCGGGGCCGCGTCGGCATCGAGCGCCGCCAACTGCGCCACCACCCCACCGTCGTAGTCGGGGTCCGCGTGGTCGTTCGGCTCACCGGCCCGTAACTGCCAATCGCTGCACAACTGCTTGAAGCGCTCGTTCAGCGTGAGGAACTGTGCGTACGGCTCGCGGAACAGATCGCGAAGGCTCATCCCGCCGACATCCTCGGCGAGCGCGATGCGGTGCTGCTCGCGACCCAGGGGGCTGAGTTGCCACAGCTGGCGAGCCTCGCGGAACATCGCCCACTCTCGTGCGGCGAGCCCAGCGAGGTGCTCGTCGACCAACGTCAACGGCAGATCCGCGACCTCGGCGATCGTGTCGGCCTTGGCGAACCCCTTCAGCCGCAGCGCATGGAACGTGCGAAAGAAGGGGTCGGAGGCGTGCGGCATACCGAGGATCAGCCTACCCGAGGGGGTCGCGACGGGTCGGTTCCCGACCGTTCGTTCAGCACCTGTCGACCGATGTGCCATTCTGTGCGACAACACGGCGACGGGAGCGGCGGATGTCGACAGCTGTCGAAGCGCAGGGCGTGGCCAGCAAAGGCCCCAAGGGTGGATCACTCGGTCTGGTGGCCGTGATCGTGATCGGCGTCGCGTCGACGGCGCCCGGCTACAGCCTGGCCGCCAGCATCGGGCTGGTCACCGGTGAGGCCGGCACCAAAGCACCCTTCATCATGCTGTTCGCGTTCGTGCCGATGGCATGCATCGCGGCCAGCTTCTACTACCTCAACAAGGCCGACCCCGACTGCGGCACCAACTTCACCTGGGGCGTGCGAGCGTTCGGCCCCAAGGCCGGCTGGATCGCGGGGTGGGGCTGCATCGTCGCCGACCTGGTGATCATGCCCAACCTGGCCGGCGTGTCGGGCCAATACCTGGTGCTGCTGTTCAACGAGAAGGCCGCGAGCAACATCTACCTCACCACGTTCATCGGCATCATCTTCATCATCGCGATGACCTGGATCTGCTGGAAGGGCATCGAGCTGTCGGCCCGCACACAGGTGATCCTGCTCGGCACCGAGCTGGTGGTGCTCGCCATCTTCGCGGTGATGGCCGTGGTGAAGTCGATGGGCAACGGCATCAGCCGCACGGTCGATGGCGTCACCTACCACTCCGTACATCCCAGCCTGTCCTGGATCTCGCCGTCGGGCCTCGACACAAAAGCGATCACCGCCGGACTCGTGGTCGCCGTCTTCATCTACTGGGGCTGGGACACCTGCGTGTCGGTGAACGAGGAGGCGGAGGATTCGGCCACCACCCCCGGGCGAGCAGCCGTGCTGTCCACGCTGGTGCTGCTGGCGATCTACCTGATCGTCTCGTACGGCTCGGTCGCCCTGCTGGGCCCGGACTTCGTGACGGCCAACTCGGACGACTCGCTCTACGCGCTGGGTCAGGTGGCGCTGCCCACGATCGTGGTCAAGCTGTTGCTGGTGGCGGTGCTGACATCGGCTGCAGCATCGTGCCAGACCACGATCCTGCCGGCCACGCGCACGATGCTGTCCATGGGGGCGCACGGTGCAGCCCCGGAGAAACTGGCGCGCATCGACCCCAAGCGGCTGACACCCGACTACAGCTCGTGGCTGTTCGGCATCGTGTCGATCGCCTGGTACGTGCTGCTGGTGGTGGTCAGCCACAACACCAGCACCGACCTCTACACGTCGTCCATCGGTGCCGTGGGTATGGCGATCGCCGTGTACTACGGCCTGTCCGGTGTCTCGTGCGTGCTGTACTTCCGCCGCTGGGTCACCAAGTCGGTGAAGAACTTCCTGCTCATCGCCGTGGTCCCCGGCGTCGGCGGGATCATCCTGCTCTACGTGTTCGGCCGCACCGTGGCTGACAACATCAGCGGCCCCGATGCCGACCACGTGCTGCTGATGACCGGCACCGGCTTGCTGATCCTGGGCATCCCGTTGATGCTGGTGTGCGCGAAGAAGTACCCGAAGTTCTTCGGCTACCGAGCCGACCCACCCGAGCTGGTGAAGGACCCGAACAGCGATGACACGTTGGCCGCCCCACTGGGCACCTACGTGAAGACCAAGAAGGGAGCCCAGTGATGGCTGGCGCACTGGTTGCAGGAATCGGCGGCGACGGCAGCGGCTTCGAGGCCGCCCGCACCGCAGCACGCGTCGCGGACCTGATGAAGGTGCCGCTGGTGCTGGTGTTCGGCTACGAAGCCAGCCCCATGGGTCCGCGCGGCGGGCCCTTGGAGGAGCAGATCGAAGCGGTGGGCGAGGCGGCCATCGCCGAGATCCGCGCAGAACTGGCCAACAGCTATCCGTCGTTGACGATCGACATCGAGTTCGTGCGCGAGCGTCCGGTCGATGCGCTGATCAGCGTCGCCGCTGCTCGCGGCGCGGAAGTCATCGCCGTCGGCCACGGTGGATCAGGGCCGCTGAAGGCAGCCCTGATCGGCAGCATCACCTACGAGATCGTGCACCGTTCACCGTTGCCGGTGCTGGTGGTGCCCAACGACGAGGACGACCTGGAGGGCTGACCCCCAGGCCGTCCCCCCTCGAATCAGGCGGTCGGCAGCGCCGAGCCGATTTCGAACTTCAGGTACTCGTCGCCGGTGTTCTCCCAGTCCTCGAACTGGATGACGTTCATCTCCTCGAAGCGGCGACGCAGCCACGAGTCGTTGCGGTCCAGCAGGCCCAGCTTCTTGCAGTTCGGCACGATCTTGCTGAACAGCATGCTCTGGAACACCAGACGTGTGGGGTCCTCGATCATCAGCGGGATGACGTCACGGGTGTTCACGCCCATGCGCTCCCACACTTCCTGCTGCATGAAGCGGTCGCGCATGCGCACGGCGGCCTCGAAGGCGAACTCCTGGCGGTCCTTGATCTCGGCGTCGCTCATCTCGTCGTACGCCTCCTTCAGGCTGAGCACACCGAAGGCCACGTGGCGGGCCTCGTCGCTCATCACGTAGCGCAGCAGCTGCTTCAGCAGCGGCTCGTTGGTGAGCTGGTGCATGAAGCCGAAGGCGGCGAGGGCGAGGCCCTCCACCATCACCTGCATGCCGAGGTAGGTCATGTCCCAGCGGCTGTCCTCGACGATGTCATCGAGCAGGGTGCGCAGGTGCACGTTGACCTGGTACTCGCCGCCCAGCTTCTCCTTCAGGTAGCGAGCGAACACCTCGACGTGGCGGGCCTCGTCCATCACCTGGGTGCTGGCGTACATCTTGGCGTCGTACCACGGCACGGTCTCGACGATCTTGGCGGTGCAGATCAGCGCGCCCTGCTCGCCGTGGAGGAACTGGCTGAGCGACCAGTTGCGGCTCTCGATGCCGAACTGCAGCCACTCCTTGTCGCCCCACTTGGCCAGCGGCGTCTCGCCGTACTGGTCGGCGGCCAGGCCCGTGCCGAGCATTGCCTGGTCGGCGGCGATGACCGCCTCCACGTCAACCTCGGTCTCCCAAGGAAGGTCGGTGGTGCCGTTCCACTGCCCGGTCTTGGCCTTCTCGTACAGCTTGTGCAGCTGCGGCCGCGCGTTGTCATAGTTCCACGTGAAGATCGAGTCGCAGTTGTTCTTCAGAATGTGCTCGATCTCGTTCGGGTCCACCAGCGGGACGGCGAGGATGGCATCGACGTCGTCGATCTCCTTGCGGCCGATGATCGCCTCGTTCGAGTTGTGGGTCACGGTCATGGGTATGAGCTCCTGGTGTCAGGCCTGGGTCAGGGTGTGTTGGATTGCGGGAAGAAAGACGTGGATGAACTGGCGGGCGGATTCGGGGTTGCCGAAGTCGACCGTGTCGGAGGGGGCGAGGAAGTAGGAGATGACGAGACGCGACAGCAGCTCGACGACCTTCACGGACTCCGCACGAGGCAGGTATTCGTCCACCATCGGGACGTGGAACACGG
>CAZREK010000093.1:0-8679 GCA_964598965.1 uncultured Bifidobacterium sp.
CGAACCACTGCGGAGCGGAACGTCGATCCAACTTCCGGCCGCAAGGTTGAACGGCGTGATCCAGCGTGTGCTCGGGTCGTTGTCGAAGGCTGCCGAGGCTCTGGCGGTGGCAGCTCCCGTGAGGCGCCGATTGGAGGTTGCCAAGCTCGTGCCGCCTGCGAGCGCGTCGAGCAGCGCATCCGGAGCGCGTTCGGCGACGGAGACACGCACGGTGAGCGATCCCTCCAGCGAGCGAGGAAGGTCGAACTGGCGCGCCAGGCGCGGCTCGGGGTCGGAGCGCCAACGGTCGGTGGCGCGGGCGCCGTCGCGGTGAAAGACCAGTGCCACGCGGCTGTCGACCGGTGCGTTGGCGAGTGCCGTCAGCGGTGGGCGCACCCACTCCTGAGCAGTCGGGCCCAACTCGGCGAAGCCGACCCAGTCGGACCCGTGATCCGGCGCGCCTGGCCGCGGGCCGATGCCGCTGATGGTGATCGTGACCTTGTCGCCGGCGGGGATGGCGACGTCCTGTCCGTCACCGATCAGCGACGACTCGTCGAGGCGCACATGCTGATGACGCCCGTCCACGTCGATGTCGACGTCGGTGATCATCTTGCGGAACTCGTCGCCCTGCAGCTGCAGCAAGTGCAAGGTGGACGCGCCGGCTCCTTGCAGCGTGAACCGCTCGCCGTTCGGAGCCCAGCGCAGCCCCACCCTCCAGCCGGTGCGCGGGTCGCCGTCGACTGCCATCGCCGGCCGGTACTCCGGCATCAACGAGAACGGGTCGCCGTAACTGCTTGCCTGGGCGACCAGGTCACCGTCGAGCACCGCGATCGTCTGTCCCTCGGCGCTCTGGTCGGCGAAGACGGGTAGCCGCACGGCAGCGGTGCTGTCGTTCTGGCCGTCGCGCGACTCGCCGCCGGTCTCGGTCAAACCGGTGACGTCCTGCGAGCCGCGCCACTGGCGGTCGCGATCGCGGTTCGAGTCGGTGACGATCACCAGCGTCTTGTCCGCCAGCGAGGTCCAGTCGTCCGCGGAGAGATCGTTGGCGTAGCGCAGCGCCTCGTCGCCGAACAGCAGGCCGGCGCTCGCGGCATCGACCGCACCATCGCCGCTGCCATCGAGGATCACCACTGTCGTGGCGATGCGAGCGAGGGCGGTCGCATCGTCGACGGTGAGCAGTTCGACCGGTGCGACCGTGGTGCTGATCAGAGGATCGGCGAGGCGTTGCTCGTCGACGAACTGGTCGGATGGCTCGTTGACGAACGGGGCGCCGTAATCGGCACGGCCGGACAGGCCCGCCGGCAGCTGTGCGAGCAGTGCCGCGAAGACCTCTGGTGGAAGGGTGCGGAAGCGGTCGTACGCCTGATCACCCACGACCCAGATCCGGTCGGCGGTCAACAGGCGGGCGATGGGCGCCAGTGAACTGGGCTCGAACTGCCCGGACTGGATGCGGTCGTCCAGTGCGTAGAGCAGGTCCATCATCGAGGCGCTTCCCAACGGGAGTAGGTCGCGTGTGAGAACCGGTTTGTCCGTGATGCCGGGCAGAGGAGGGTCGACCGTGTGGCCCCAACGGAAGCTGCCGAACTCGGCACCCGGCAGCTGAAGAACGCGGGCGAAGGGATCGCTGTCCTGGAGAGCCGTGGCAGCATCCGTCCAGGCCCGCGGCACGTCTTGTTGACGGCTGATCGCCGGATCCACCAGATGCGCGACCCACAGCGACGGCAGGTTGGCGGCGACGAGGACGACCACCGCGACCAAGAACCGATTGCCTCGGCGAACATCGCGCCGGCGCACTGCCTCGACGAGGGCGGCGGCCCCCATCCCCAGCCCCAGCACCACCAGCGGGATCGCTCGTGTGCTGCTCCGCAGCGCGAGTGCCAGGCCGCTGTGCTCGACCGCGCCGGCCACCGGCGACGGATCGTCGTAGGGGTGAACGCCGACGGCGAGCACCAACCCGATGGTCACGAGAAGGAGCGCGAACCGTCGGTGCGCGAAACGGACGATGGCCAGGCCGAGCAGGCAGACGGCAGTCAGCGCGAAGCCGATCAGGATCAGCAACACCGAATGCTGGTAGGCGATGCTGGCAGTGGTGGCGGCCGCGTAGGGGTCCTTGACGTAGAACAACCAGTACCCGAGACCGCGCATGATCTCCACGCTGTTCGCGGTGTACGCGACCGAGTCCAGCGTCTCGCTGTACCCCAGCAGGTTGGCGCCGTATCGGCTCTGGATCGCCAGCATGGCGACCCACCACGCCGACGCCAGCGAGGCGAGCAGCCCGATGCGAGCGGATGTGCCCAGCACGTGGCGAGTGGTCAGACGGCGGGCTCGCCACTCCAGCAGCACCCACAGAACTGGTGCCGGCAGAATGACCGCGAACGCAGTGGCGTTCACGCCGGCGGCCGTGAAGACGACCAGTGCGATCCAGGCGGGCGCCCGCCACCCACCTTCGAGGAAGGCGCGGCGGGTGAGCAACAGCAGCCAGCCGAGCGCCGCCCACGGCAGGAGCATCACCGAGGTGCGGCTGACGTACGGCACCACGAACGGCGACAGCTGGTACATCAGCGCACCGACGAGTGCTCCGTGAGCCGCCGAGCCGGTGGCGCGCAAGAAGCGGTGGACGCCGAGCCCTGCCATGAACAGCAGCGTGGCGATCCACAGCCGGTGGGCGACCCAGTCGGGTACGCCGAGCCGGTCGCACAGCCAGTACCACGGCCCGGTCGGCCACAAGTACTGGATCATCTGGTGCGGGACCCATCCGCCGAACTGACTGGGGTCCCACGCCTTCGGTGCCCGGGAGATCAGCCCGCCAGGATCGAGGTACAGGTAGAGCTTGGTGTCGGCCGGCATGCGCCCGGGTGACGACAACAAGGCGGGGACGTAGGCGATCAGCGCGAGCAGTCCGGCGACGCGCCGATCGTTGCGGAGCAGCCGGCTCAGGGGATCGCTCCGTTGACGCCGTACAACGCGGTCAGAGTGGTGAGCCCCACGGCGCACGTCACGATCGTCCAGTGCCACCACTCACGCTTGCGCAGCTCGAACCACGCGGCGACGCAGATGAGCAACGGGAACGCGGTGTACACGAACCGAGGGCGCGCCGTCACCGTCTCAGGGATCACCATCAGCACCGTGATCATCGCGCTGTAGGCGACCATCGGCGCCGGGATCCGATGCGTGCGCGCCAGCCAGAACATGAACACGAGTGCGGCGACGCACACGGCGGTGATGCTGTTGGTGGGCGACGACACCGGGTTGATGATCGCCTGCGCGGTGCGTCGGACGGCGGTGAACCCGAAGCTGGTGCCCTCGCCCCACGCCTCGGTCTGCACACGGAACCACACACCACGTTCGCCCGTGTGGTGGCCGAGCCACCATTGGAACCCGAGGAAACCCAGAGGCGACAGGATCGGCGCGACGAGCGCTCGCCACTCGCGTCGGCGGTGGATCGCCAGACCGGCAGCGACCGCGCAGGCCACACAGACAGCGATGCCGTTCGGGCGCGTGGCGGTCGCAACGGCAGCGACCACGCCCGCCGCCACCCACTGGCTGCGTTGCAGCAACAGCAAGGTGAGCGCGGCCAGCACGATCAGCACCGCCTCGGTGTAGGCGAAGGACAGCACGAAGCTGCCGGGGAACAGCGCCATCAGCACCATCGCCCGCTCGCCGGTGGCGACGCCGAAGATGTCGCGAGCAAGCACGCCGACCAACAACACGGCCAACGCTCCGAGCAGGAAGTTGAGCGCCAAGGCGGCCACGGCCGGGCCACCAGGCAGCACGTGGTCGAGCACGCGAACGATGCCGGGGAACACGGGGAAGAAGGCGGCGCGAGCATCGGGCATGTCGTAGGTGACGTTGGCGGCGATGTGGTGCGGGTACCCGCTGCGGGCGATGCGCATGTACCACGCGCCATCCCAGCTGGTGAAGACGTCGCGCACCAGGCGCACCATGCTGATCGGCACTTCGCGGCCGGCATAGTGCGGGTCGCCCCAACGCGCCCACGGGAAGTCCTGCAGGCGGGTGTCTTCGTCGTGGCGGATCTCGGCCGCGACGATTGCTGCACCGAGGACGGTGCACAGGCGGGAGAACAGGTACACCAGGCCGGCTCGGCGGATTGCACGCCGCCACGCGGTGCCGTGGTCGTGCTGGCCGGGATCGGCGTCGGTCGTCGTCGGCGTGTCGGTCATAGGGGTCTCCACGAGCGGCCCGACGCTAACAGCCGCACTTACCACCTCCGCATCGGAAGCACTTCGCGGCGTGGCCCGAACTTGGGCGGTGCGTGGCCGGCGAGTTGCAGCAGGCGGATCACCCGGCCGCGATGAGGTGCGTACGGTGCCAGCAGGTCCAGCATCTCGTCGTCGGTGCCTCGCGGCCTGCCGGTGAATGCGTGGACGACCAGGTTCTTCAGGTGGAAGTCGCCGACCGCAACCGCGTCCGGGTCCCCGAAGGCGGTGGCACGAACCGATCCGATCGTCCACTCGCCGATCCCCGGCAGCACGGCAAGCTTCTGCGCAGCTTCCCCAGCGCCGAGCTGCGACCATTGCTGCAGCTTCTCGAACCGACGGCCGAGTTCGCGCAACGTCGCCGCCCGCTTGGCCTCGACCCCCAGCGGGTGGAACCACCACGTCGGCTTTCCGGCGAGTAGCTCCGGATCGGGTGGTAACCGCAGCCCCTCGATCGGCCCTGGGGCCGCCGGGCCGAGTTCGCGCGTTAGGTCGCGCCACTGGCGAAGCGCCTCACCGGCGGTGATCCGTTGGCCGAGCACTGTGGGCAGCAGCTCGTGGTACAAGGTGCGGCTGGCCCCGAAGCGCACGTCGTGATCTCGCTGCGCGGCGAGCACGACCGGGTGCCCTGACTCGAACTGGTGACCGGGGTCGTCGGCACCACACATCGCTGCTGCGTGTCGGACCAGCCAGTCACCGCCAGGTCCGAACCCCTCGCTCGTCTGCTGTTCGCCGGTCCAGCGGATGACGAGGGTGCCAGGGCCCTCCGGCGTCCAGGTGGCACGCGCGAACGAGTTCGCGCCGATCCTGGTGGTGGGGTCGTGGCTGCCGTACTGGAAAGCGCCGAGGGTCGGTGCCCCCGACGAGGGGGAGCGCATCGCGGTGAGGCTACTCCTGCGTCGGCGGGGGTCCCGGGACTCGGT
This sequence comes from uncultured Bifidobacterium sp., assembly GCA_964598965.1. GTDB lineage: Bacteria > Actinomycetota > Acidimicrobiia > Acidimicrobiales > Ilumatobacteraceae > UBA668. Next base: position 5,120 of record CAZREK010000093.1, read on the forward strand.
AGAGTCCAGCGCTCGTGGAACAGCCGAGACTGGGGAGCCCCGAGGCGGGGTCGACGGCCCCGTCCTTCGGCTATCAGCCGGCGCTGGACGGGCTGCGCGCGCTCGCTGTCGCGGTGGTGCTGCTGTTCCATCAGGGCTTCTCCTGGATGACCGGTGGCTACGTGGGCGTGTCGGTGTTCTTCACCCTGTCCGGCTACCTCATCACCTCGCTGCTGCTCATCGAGCACCACTCCACGGGACGTGTTCGCTACGGGGCGTTCTACGTGCGGCGAGTGAAGCGCCTGCTGCCTGCGTCGCTGGCCTGCCTGCTGGCCGTGTCGGTGCTGTCGGCGCGTGGCACGTTCGCCCGCGCGACCGGTTTGCGCGGCGACGTCATCGCCGCCACTCTGCAAGTCGCGAACTGGCGTTCGCTGACACGTGGCACGTCGTACGCACAACTGGTGCAGCGTGGTCTCAGCCCGGTGGATCACTTCTGGTCGTTGTCGGTGGAGGAGCAGTTCTACTGGCTGTGGCCGCTGGCGTTCGCCGGGCTCGCGTTGCTGGCGCGCAAGCGTGGGCACCGCGTCGTTGTGATGGGAGCAGCGGCGGTTGCGGCGATGGTGGTGGCGCCGATCATCGCCTGGGTGTGGGGCGCGGATGCTGCGTACTGGGCGACTCCGGCGCGCCTCGGCGAGATCATGGTGGGCGCCGCGTTGGCCGCGGCCTTGCACCACTCTGCTCGTCGTCCCACCTGGCTGCGCTGGGTGGGCGTCGCCGGGATCGCACTGGTGATGGCCGCAGCCAGCCTGCTGCCCTCCGGCAGCGGCTTCGCCTACAACGGCGGGCTTCCGCTCTTCGCGCTGGCGCTCGCCGCCCTGATCCTCGGGCTGCAGGTGTCGGGTCCGGTGCGTTCGTTGCTCGCGTGGACGCCGTTCGTGGAGATCGGCCGCATCAGCTACGGCGTCTACCTGTACCACTGGCCGGTCTACGTGGTGCTCGATCAGCAGCGGGTGCACCACGCCGGCTGGGCGTTGTTCGCGGTACGCCTCGCTGCAACGCTCGCAGTCGCGACGGGTTCTTACTTCCTGGTCGAGCGCCCGCTGCGCCGTGGTGCGTGGGCTCCGCGGCGGGTGGCAGCTGCCGCAGTCGCTGCTGTCGTGACGACAGTTGCCGTCGCCTCGGTGGTGATCCCCTCCGACCAGGGCGTGCAAGGCGCGGGCCACGACCTCGCTGCGCAGGTGTCGATCCCGCTGATCGACGCACCGCTGGATCCGCTAACCGCCGTCGCTGCGCCCGCAGCGGCGGCGTGGCTTCCCACCGACGCCGCAGGTGCACCGATGCGGCCGTCGCGCCCGGTGCGCATCCTGCTGCTCGGCGACTCGACGGCAGTGGCGCTGTCCGCAGGTTTGGTCGGTTGGGCTGCGGATCACCCGGACCTCGCCCGGGTGGACGTGCTGGCGGGCCTGGGTTGCGGGTTCGTTCGCGAAGGGCAGATGGCCGGCGACGACGACGGCGGCTTCCAGCGTCACTGCGACGCGGTGCTGGACGAGCAACTGCCGCAGGAACTGGCAACCCGCACGCCGGACCTGGTGGTGGTCCTGGTCAGCCTGCCCGACGCGATCGACCGCACGTGGCCCGGCGAGAGTCAGCCGCGGCCGGCCTCCGACCCCAGGTACCAGCAGCGCCTCCTGGAGGACTACCGCGCCATGGCGGACCTCCTGCTGGCGGTTCCCGACCTGCGGGTCGCGTGGATGACCGCGACGCGGCCGGCGAAGTGGTTCGCCGCGCTGGAGAGCCAGCATTGGGTGCCGGAGAAGTGGGACGGTCAGGATGCGGCAATCGCCGACGTGATCGATGGGAGTGACGGGCGCATCGTCCGCGTCGACCTCGACGCGTGGATCGCAGGGGTCGAGGCCGACGGCGACCGGAGCTGGCGCGAAGACGGCTTGCACCTCTCGCCGGAGAGTTCCCGGCGGGTGATGGACGAGTACTTGGGTGCGGCCTTGCTGGCGGCCGCGCTGGGGTTGCCCGGCTGATCAGCTGGCGCTGGAGCGAACGCTGACCGGCGCCTCGCTGCCGTGCAATGGGTGGTGGCAAGCGACGAAGTGCCCCTCGCCGACCTCGCGCAGCTCGGGTTCCTCGCTGCGGCAGCGGTCGTCGGCGGCCGGGCAGCGCGGGTTGAACCGGCAGCCGGGCGGCGGAGCGACGGGGGAGGGCGGCTCGCCTTGGATGACCACAGGATTGACCGCGATCTCCGGGTCGGGCACGGGGATGGAGTCCAGCAGCAGTCGCGTGTAGTGGTGCGCCGGCTCGGTGTACAGCGAGTTCGCCGGAGCGACTTCGCAGATCTTGCCGAGGTACATCACCTGGACGCGATCGCTGATGTTCTTCACGACGGCAAGGTCGTGAGCGATGAACACGAGCGTCAGACCGTGCTTGCCCTTGAGGTCTTCCAGCAGGTTCAACACCTGTGCTTGGACGCTGACGTCCAGCGCGCTGACCGGCTCGTCGCAGATGATCATCGTCGGGTCCAGCACCAGCGAACGGGCGATGGAGATGCGCTGACACTGACCACCGGAGAACTGGTGAGCCTGGCTCTCCGCAGCACGCTGCGGATCGATGCCGACTTCCTCCAGCAGCGCGTCGACCTTCTTCAGCTGCTCTGCCGAGTTGCCACGCTTCCAGATCAGCAACGGCTCGCGCACGATGTCGCGAACCTTGCGTCGCGGGTTCAGCGACGAGATCGGGTCTTGGAAGATCATCTGCATGCGCGTACGGGCAGAGCGCATGTCGGCGGCGGACATGGAGGTGAGCTCCTGGCCCTCGAACTTCACCGAGCCGCTGGTGGGCTTGGGCAGCATCATCAGTGCCTTGCCCGTGGTGCTCTTGCCGCAACCGCTCTCGCCGACGATGCCGAGTGTTTCACCGCGCAGCACATCGAAGCTGATCCCGCTGACGGCGTGGACCTTCAGCCCCGTGTGCCCGACTGGAAACTCCATGACGAGGTCTTCGACGCGCAAGATGACGTCGCCCGAGTCGCGCAGGTGTGCCTTACCGGTGCCGGCCATCAGGACACCCCGCTCTCGCTGAGTTCGGCCGAACGGGTGCGGTGGTGCGGCGAGCCGACGGGGTACCAGCAGGCGTAGACGTGCTCGGGGTGCTCGGCAGTCATCAGCGGCGGTGCCTCCTTCAGGCAACGGTCCTGCGCAAACGCGCAACGGGGGGCGAAGCGGCAGCCGGTGGGCGGGTTGACGAGATCCGGCGGACGACCGGGGATCACGTTGAGTCGCGTGTGGCTGGGGTCCTCGATCTTGGGGATGCTCTTCAGCAGCGCTTCCGTGTACGGCATCTTCATGTTGGCGAAGAGCACGTTGGTGGGGGCCTTCTCCACCACGCGCCCGCCGTACATCACCATGATCTCGTCGGTGTGGCCTGCGACCACGCCGAGGTCGTGGGTGACGAGGATGACCGCCATGTTGCGCTCGCGGCGCTGCACGCCGATCAGTTCCAGGATCTGCGCCTGCACCGTCACGTCGAGCGCGGTGGTGGGCTCGTCGGCGAACAACAAGGTGGGGCCGCAC
>CAZREK010000094.1:0-8642 GCA_964598965.1 uncultured Bifidobacterium sp.
CGACCACGATGAACGACGAGCCCGACGCGCGCACTTCGCAGTGGCGGCGGCTGACGTTGGGGTCGGGCAGGGGAATGGTGCATTCCGGCAGGCGGCCCACCGACACCGGCTGCCCGCCCAGCGGGATGCGGCGACCGTCGGGCAGCACCATCGCGCCGGCGCGGCTGCCGCCAGTGGACTCTTTCATGCGGCTGCTGATCGCGAACCGACCAGGGCGCAGGGTGTCGTCGACATCGAGCACCACGCGCACGGTGCCGAGGAAGTGGTAGCCCTCGGCGCGGGCGTACTCGCGAGCGGTCTCGCACAGCTCTGCGTTGAGTGCGGCTTCGATGTCGTGGAACGACGCCAGGTCGCGCTCGTTGAGCAGGAACATGAACTCGTTGGGAACGATGCGGCGGCCCTTCACATCCACGCTGCGCTGGTCGTCCATCTCGCGCAGGAGACGGCGACCCAACTCGACAGGACGGATGGTGGAACGGGAACCCCGAGAAAACACGCCTTCGACCATACGCTCCAACCCGTGCTCGAACGACTGCAAACCCATGACAACCTGCAGGTTAGTGGTCACTTCCGTTGAGTAGGGTGCGCGCGTGGCGAGTCCTGAGCGCCCTCCGGTCGAACCTCCCGCCACGCGCTGGCAGTTTCCGCTCGACGAGACACCCGACTCGTACGGGCTGATCGGGGTCGGCGCTGACCTGGAACCGGGCACGTTGCTGGCCGCATACCGGGCCGCACTGTTCCCGATGCCGATGGGCCGGTCGCGGATCGGATGGTTCTCACCCGACCCAAGAGGCATCCTGCCGCTGGACGGGCTGCACGTTTCGCGGTCACTGCGGCGGGCGCTGCAGGACTTCACGTTCACCCGCGACACGTGCTTCACCGAGGTGATGCGCCGTTGTGGCGACCCGCGGCGGCCCCACGGCTGGATCAACGAGTCGTTCGTCGCCGCGTACACACGACTGCACGAGTTGGGGTGGGCGCATTCGGTGGAAGTGTGGCGCGACGGCCAGTTGGCGGGTGGCTTGTACGGGGTGCGCATCAACGGCCTGTTCGCAGGCGAGTCGATGTTCCATTCCGACCCTCCGTTGGGGACGGATGCATCGAAGGCCGCTGTGGTGGCCACGGTGCAGTGGTTGCGCCAGACGGGGGCGAACTTGTTCGACGTGCAATGGAAGACCGACCACCTCGCCACCCTGGGCGTCGAGGACGTGCCCCGCGCGCGGTACCTCCAGCTGGTCCGCGAAGCCACCGGCTGAGTTCTGCCCTTCCGCCCCCCCGTTCCTGCCCCGTTCCTGCCCCTTCCTGCCTCCCTCCTGCCTTTGTGTCGCGGCCTGACGTCCATCTTCCGTGATGGACACATGACAGAAAGGGGTGAAGCGGTCACCCCACGGGTGCGGTGCCGTCCGCATCGGAGGGCTGATACAGCAGCACCGTGACGGTGCCGCTCAGTGATCCGGCGTTGATCCACTCGACTTCTGCAGTCGACATCGAGCTTCCTGTGGCGTGGCCCACCGACACGACGACACCGATCGGGATTCCCGACGGGGCAAGTGATACTGAACCACCCGCTGTCTCCACCACGTCACCGACCACCGGGGACCCGGAATCCGTGAGCACTCGCATGAACAGCTGCAGACCAGCACCCTTGCCTTCGAGCGCCCCCGAGACGGATCCCGTCCTCGCCGTGACCGCATAGTCCTCGGACGAGACGAGCAGGACCTCACTCTGCGTCGGCTCGACGCTCGTGATTCGACCCACCAAGCCCTTCTGGTTGAGAACTGGCATGCCGACGCGGATGCCGACCAAGCTGCCCTTGTCGATCGTCAGTCGATCCGTCGCGGCCGACAAATCGGAGGTGACGACTGCAGCAACGTGCGGATATGCCCACATGTCTGGTGAGTTCTCCGAAACACTCGTCACAGTCGCCTGCATCCGAACGTCATCGGTGGTCCTGGTGAGGGCGACGGTGCCTCCGACAACAATGGCTCCGACGGTCGCGGCAACCGCTACCACCGCCCTCCCGCGATGAGTACGCGTCTGCAGAGTTCCGATCACATCCAGCAGTTCCACAGGCCGAGGAGCGGGCGCTGCCTCAACGAGACGACCCATCGCGCGCCGGATCTCCAAATCGAGGCTCGATTTCATCGCAGCAACACCTCCAGTCGCCCGCGGGCGCTCGTGAGTTCACGTTCAACTGTGCGTGGTGAGACATCAAGGGTGCGGGCAACCTCCTCGGCCCTCATGCCCAGCCAGTAGGTCAGATAGACCACCGCCCGTTGGCGGATCGACAACAGTCGGACGGCATCGATGACGTCAACCAAGAGTTCTGCGTCGGGTGCGAGATCGCGCACGCCCACCCGCTCCTCGCGTATCCAACGACGGCGGTCCGCCCTCGACTGCGACCGCACTTCGTTCGTCACGGCACGGAAGAGGTAGGCGCGTAGATTCTCCACTGATCGCCATGTATGGCTGCTCAGCACTCGAGCCATGACGATGGCGGCGATGTCTTCCGATGATGACGGTCCCACGAGCGCCGTGGCGAAGCGAACGACCTCCTGCGCGTGCTCCGCGTAAGCGGCGGTGGCGTCAGCGTTCATCACTTGGTACGACGCCGCCGATCATGAGTTTCCGCCACGAGACTTTGCCGTCCCACCCTTCTGTCGCGGCCCGACGTCCATCTTCCGTGATGGACGCATGACAGAGAGGGCGAAAGAGCAGAAGCTGGGTCACGACACGAGGGCGTCGAGGGCTTGGCTGACGGGCCAGGCGCCGCGGGACTTGTTGCCCAGCACGGTGTAGGTGAAGCGGCCGCCCGGGTCGTGGGCGGACACGAAGCCGACGCCGGCGTCGAAGCCGTGCACCGACACTGCACCGCTGGGGTACAGCCACAGGCCCAGGCCGTAACTCATGTCGCCGTCCGCCCCCACCGTGGTGGGCGAGGTCATGGCAGCCCAGGCGGATGGTGACACTACCTTGCCGGCGAACAGCGCGGCCCACAGCGCGGCCATGTCCGCGGCGGTCGTGTAGATGCCACCGTCGCCGTTGCCACGCACGGGCAGGTGGTACACGTTCGTGCGCAGACCATCGTCGTGCAGGTACCCACGAGCGGCGCCGCCCGGTAGCTCGTCGGCTCGCAGGAACGCGGTGTCCACCATCCCCGCTGGGCGGCACGCGCGCTCCATCACCAGGTCGTGGAACGGAACACCGGTGACACGCTCGGCGATCAACGCCAACACCACGAAGCCGCCGTTGCAGTACTCGAACCGCTCGCCGGGCTCGTACTTCATCGGGTGGCCGTCCAGCACGCGCAGGAACTGCTCGGTGGTGGCCAGCTCGTGCACCGGCACGGTCATCACGTAGTCGGTCCAGTCTGCGACCACGCTCTCGTCGAGGTAGTCACCGATGCCGGACCGATGCGTCAGCAGGTGCTCGACCGTGACCCCCGCGTCGATCAGCGGCAGGTCGTCGCCCAGCACCGACCGCGCGGTCGTGTCCAGTGCGATCGCACCGGTCTCCACCAGGCTCATCACCGTGATCGCGGTGAGGCCCTTCGTGCCGCTGGCGGTCGCGAACATCGTGGCGGGCGTGTTGGCGATGCCGTGCGCACGGTCCGCCATCCCGAAGGCGCGCTCGACCGTCACACCGTCGATGTCCAGGCGCACCGCGCCGGAGAAGCCGACCTCGGCGGCGATGCCGTCGATCCGGGTCGCCAGTTGGTCGCGGAAGTCGGTTCCCACGGGTGAAGGGTGACACAACGTCGCAGGTGGCGCCACCGGGCGTGGGTCGGCAACGATGGGGGGATGACCCGCAAAGACTCGGCATGGCTGATGCGCACCTACTCCGGGCATTCCTCGGCGAAGGCCTCGAACGAGCTGTACCGCACCAACCTGGCCAAGGGGCAGACGGGGTTGTCGATCGCGTTCGACCTGCCCACGCAGACGGGCTACGACCCGGACCACGTGCTGGCTCGCGGTGAGGTCGGCAAGGTGGGTGTGCCGGTGGTGCACCTGGGGCACATGCGCACCTTGCTCGACGGCATTCCCCCGGGCGAGATGAACACGTCAATGACGATCAACGCGCCGGCTCCATGGCTGTTCGCGCTGTACGTCGCCAACGCCGAGGCGCAGGGCGTGCCGTCCACACAACTGCGCGGCACCACGCAGAACGACGTCGTGAAGGAGTACCTGTCGCGCGGCACGTACATCTTCCCGCCGGTGCCCTCGAAGCGGCTGACGGTGGACATGGTGGCCTGGTGCGCGCAACACGCGCCGAAGTGGAACCCGATGAACGTGTGCAGCTATCACCTGCAGGAGGCCGGGGCCACACCGGTGCAGGAGATCGCCTACTCGCTGGCGACCGCGATCGATGTCCTCGATGCGGTCCAGCAGAGCGGCCAGGTGGCGCCCGACCAGTTCGCCCAGGTGTTCGGCAGCATCAGCTTCTTCGTCAACGCGGGCATCCGCTTCGTGGAGGAGATCTGCAAGCTGCGTGCGTTCTGCGACTTGTGGGACCGCATCGGCCTCGAGCGCTACGGCGTCACCGACGAGAAGGCACGCCGCTTCCGCTACGGAGTGCAGGTGAACTCGCTGGGCCTTACGGAAGCGCAGCCGGAGAACAACGTGCAGCGCATCGTGCTGGAGATGTTGGCCGTCACGTTGTCGAAGCGTGCTCGTGCGCGCAGCGTGCAGCTGCCCGCGTGGAACGAAGCGCTCGGCCTGCCCCGCCCGTGGGACCAGCAGTGGGCGTTGCGCATGCAACAGGTGTTGGCGTTCGAGACCGACCTGCTGGAGTACGGCGACCTGTTCGACGGCTCCACCGTGGTGGAGGCGCGCACGGCCGAGCTGCGCGACGCCGCGTGGGAGGAACTGCAGGAAGTGCTGTCGCTGGGTGGCGCGTTCGCCGCAGTGGACGAGCTGAAGGGCCGCTTGGTGCGTTCGATGGCGGAGCGCACGCGCCGTATCGAGGCCGGCGAGCAGGTGGTGGTGGGCGTGAATGCCTACACCGAGACCGAGCCGTCGCCGCTGGACAGCCCGGGCAACATCCTCACCGTCGACCCGTCGGTGGAGACCGAACTGGTGGCGGAACTGGCCCAGTGGCGCGCGTCGCGCGACAACGCCGCGGTCAAGGCCGCGATCGAGGGCCTGCGTGCCGCGGCCGCGGGCGACGCGAACATCGTCGACGCGTCGATCGCGCTGGCGAACGCCGGTGGCACCGGCGGCGAGTGGGCCGCGACGCTGCGCGAGGTGTTCGGCGAGTACCGCGCCCCCACCGGCGTGAACGCTGCGGTCGGTCGCCGCGTGGGCGAGTTGGCCGCAGTGGCCGAGCAGGTGAAGGGCATGGCCGGTGGCCCGCCGCGCTTCCTCGTCGCCAAGCCGGGCCTCGACGGGCACAGCAACGGCGCGGAGCAGATCGCGGTCGCCGCGCGCGACGCGGGCATGGAGGTCGTGTACAGCGGCATCCGCCTCACGCCCGAGCAGATCGTGGCCAGCGCTCGCGACGAAGACCCCGACGTTGTGGGCCTGTCGATCCTGTCCGGCTCGCACCTGTCGCTGGTACCGGCCGTCATCGACGGTCTGCGCGCCGAGGGCCTGGACGTGCCGGTGGTGGTGGGTGGCATCATCCCCGAGTCCGATCGCGCCACGCTGCTGGCCGCAGGTGTCGCTGCGGTCTACACGCCGAAGGACTTCGAGCTGTCGAAGATCATGGGCGACGTCGCTCGCCTCGCCGCAGAACACCGCGCGTCCTAACATGCCCCCATGGGGGAACGGTGGGACGCGATCGTCGTCGGTTCGGGGCCTGGTGGGTTGACCACTGCGGCGTGCCTGGGCGCGACCGGGATGAAGGTGCTCGTGCTCGAGCGCCACGACGTGGCGGGTGGCAACACGCAAGTGTTCCGCCGCCACCAGCGCAACACCGAGGGCGGTGACAACGCCACTGGCAAGTGGTTCGAGTTCGACGTCGGCGTGCACTACATCGGCGAGTGCCAGCCGGGTGGGTTGTTCCCCACCATCTTCGGTGCGTTGGGTGTGGGCGACCGGCTGCACTTCCGTCCGCTGGACCCTGACGGTTTCGACACGCTGCAGTTCCCCGACTTCACGTTCCGCGTGCCGGCCGGTTGGGACGACTACGAGCGCCGCCTCACCGAGCAACTACCCGACGAGAAGGCTGGCATCGAGCGCGTCATCCGCACGTTGCGTGCGGTTGCCGAGGAGAGCCGCAGCGGCATGTTCGGTGGCGAGCGCCCCACCTACGACCTGTGGGCGATGCGCACGCTGGCCGAGTTGTTCGACGAGGGTGAACTGTCGGACCGCGCTCGAGCGCTGATCGACCACTGGTCGGGCCTGTATGCGGGCGGCCCGAGGCAGACCGCAGTTGCGATGCACGCGGGCATCATCCACCACTACATGAACGGGGCCTACTACCCCGAAGGTGGCGGGCAGATGCTGTCGGCGCGCATGGTGCAGGCCGTGGAGGCCACCGGCGGCGAGGTACGCACCCTCAGCGGCGTGGAGCGCATTCTGGTGGAGGGCGACCGCGTCACCGGCGTGCGGCTGGAGGACGGCACCGAGCTGTCCGCCCCACTGGTGGTGTCCAACGCCGACTACCAGCGCACCATCCGCCATCTCGTCGGCGCGGACCATCTGCAGCCGGGCACGGTTGCGTGGGCGGAGCAGGCGCGCATGACGCTGGGCCTGATCTGCACCTACGTCGTGGTCGACAAGGTGCTGGACGGGCCGAACACCAACTACTTCGTGTTCCCCGACTACCGCACCGACGCGATGTACGAGGAACTGGACAGCGGCAGCATGCCCACCGAGCGCGTGCCGTTCGCGTACGTCGCCATCGCCTCGCGCAAGGACCCCGGCAACGAGGCCCTGTGCCCTCCCGGCCACACCAACTTCCAGATCATGACGCTGGCCCCGCGCGGCTACGAGTTCTGGGGCGTCGAGCAGGGGCCGGCGGACGGCGAGAAGTACCGCCGCAACGAGACCTACCGCTCGCGCAAGCAGGCGATCGAGGAACAACTGGTCAACGCGGCCGAGCAGGTTTTCGGCCCCCTGCGCGACAACATCGTGCACATCGAGACGGCCACCACCCTGTCGCACGAGCGCTACACGCACGCCAGCGGCGGCACCAGCTACGGGTTCATGCACTCCCCCGATCAGCTGGGCGACCATCGTCCGGCGCACCGCACCGAGATCGAGGGCCTGTGGGTGGTGGGCGCCAACACCGTCAGCGGGCACGGCATCGCCGGTGCCACCGTCGGCGGTGTGCTATGCGCCGGCGCGATCCTGGACCGGCCGCTGCTGGTGGAAGTGTTCCTGGGCACCCAGCTGATCGATCCGGCCTCGGTCCCCCCCGACGTCGAGCCGTTCGACCCGCTCGAGCACTGCCGCGGCGCGGCGTTGCGGGCCAAGCGTGCCGAGCGTGCAGCCTCGCTGAGGGCCCGCAGGGGCGGCTGACCGCTCCGGGTCGCTACCATCGACAGCAGTGTTGCTGCTGGAGTTCACCATCGAGCCTTTCCACGAGGGCAAGCCCGGCCCGCACGTGCGCGCCGCTGTCGACGCCGTGGAGGGCCTGGGGATCGCCGTCGAGTTCGGCCCGTTCGGCTCGTCCTGCCAAGTCCCGGCCGACCAGGTGGGTGCGGTGTCGGGCGCGATTCTTGCGGCTGCCTTCGCCAACGGTGCCACGCACGTCAGCCTGCACGCCGAAAACCTCGAAGGTGGGCAGTGAACAAGCTGCCGCGCCACCCGCTGGTGCTGGCGGTGAAGCCGATCATCGAGGCGCTCGGGGCCACGCTGGTGCCCGCCGAAGACCGCGAGAAGGGCGACCTGCCGCTGCGGTGGGAGGGCGAGCTGGTGGCCGCCGTGCGGCCCGCGCCGCTGCACGGTGCGCTGGACCGCTTGATCGAGAGCGTGGAACGCGAGATGGGTGCACCGCTGCCCACGCTCAGCCGCGAGGACAAGCAGAAGGCCATCCGCTTGCTGGACGATCGCGGCGCGTTCATCCTGCGCCGCGCGGTGGAGGACGTCGCCGACGCGATGGGTGTCAGCCGCATCACCGTCTACAACTACCTCAACGCGCTCCACCGCTGAGGCCCGACGTGAAGTCGTTCGACATCATCGCCTTCGACGCGGACGACACGCTGTGGCACAGCGAGGACCGCTTCAGCGCGGGTGAGCAGCACTTCGTCGACGTGGTGTCGCCGTACGCACCCGAGGGCGTCGACGTGAAGGCCGCGCTCACCGCCGTCGAGCGCAAGAACCTGTCCGTACTGGGTTACGGCGTGAAGGCGTTCGGGTTGTCGGCGGTGGAAGCCGCGATCAGCATCACCGCCGGGGCCGTGCCGGTGGAGGTCATCGCCCGCATCGTCGACGAGATCCGCGACCACCTCACCGAGCCGGTGCGTCTGTTGCCGCACGTGCCCGAGGTGCTCGCCACGGTCGGCCGCCAGTATCGGCTGGCGCTGATCACCAAGGGCGACCTCATCCACCAGACCCACAAGGTGCAAACCAGCGGGCTGGAGCACCACTTCGAGCACGTCGAGATCCTGCTGGAGAAGGACCCCGGCAGCTACGCCAAGGTGTTCGCCCGCATGGGCGTGGACCCGCAGCGCGTGTGCATGATCGGCAACAGCGTGC